>NZ_JBDJPF010000085.1:0-20595 GCF_054957865.1 Streptomyces xingningensis | reverse complement strand
CAACGCCCGCTCACACTCACCCAACCGAGCCGCAAACACCCCCGACTCCTCCAACAACCGCGCACCCATCCCCACCCACTGCGACCCCTGACCCGGAAACACCAACACCGGCCCGGCACCCACCGAACCCCCCACCCCCACCACCACACCCGACGACACCCCACCCGACGCCAACACCCCCAAACCAGCAACCAGTTCAGCACCCTCCCGGCCCACCACCACCGCCCGATGCTCAAACACCGAACGCGACACCACCAACGACCACCCCACATCAACCGGCAACTCAGAACCCGCAGCCACGAACTCACCCAACCCCCGCGCCTGCTCCCGCAACGCCCCCACAGTCCGCCCCGACACCACCCACGGCACCACACCACCCAACTCCGAAGAAGAAACCTCCTCGACCTCCGGCGCCTCCTCCACAACCAGATGCGCATTCGTCCCCGAGATCCCGAACGCCGACACCCCCGCCCGACGCGGACGTTCACGGCGCGGCCAGTCCGTCGCCTCCGTCAGCAGCTCGACGGAACCCGTCGACCAGTCCACATGCGGCGACGGCGCATCCACATGCAGAGTGGCCGGCAACACCCCATACCGCATCGCCATCACCATCTTGATCACACCCGCCACACCCGCAGCCGCCTGCGCATGACCAATATTCGACTTCACCGACCCCACCCACAACGGATGATCCCCCGACCGGGCCTGGCCATACACCCCCAACAAAGCCCCCACCTCCACCGGATCACCCAGCCTCGTCCCCGTACCATGCGCCTCCACCACATCCACATCCCCCGCACACAACCCCGCACCCGCCAACGCCCCCCGCAACACCCGCTCCTGAGACGGCCCACTAGGCGCCGTCAACCCATTACTCGCCCCATCCTGATTCACCGCCGAACCCCGCACCACCGCCAACACCCGACGCCCCAACCGCCGCGCAACCGACAACCGCTCCAACACCACCAACCCCACACCCTCACCCCACCCCACCCCATCCGCCCCCGCCGCAAACGACTTACACCGACCATCCACCGCCAACCCACCCTGCCGCGAAAACTCCACGAAGGTGTTGGGGGTGGCCATCACAGTGACGCCGCCCGCCAGGGCCAGCGTGCATTCGCCCGCCCGTAGCGCCTGCGCCGCCAGATGCATCGCCACCAGCGACGACGAGCATGCCGTATCCACCGTCACCGCCGGACCCTCCAGACCGAACGAGAACGCCACCCGGCCCGACGCAACACTCGGCGTGCTGCCGGTGAGCAGATAGCCCTCGGTGTCCTCGGTGGATTCGTGCAGGCGGGGGCCGTAGTCCTGGTGCGTCATGCCGACGAACACCCCGGTCGGGCTGCCCTTGAGTGCGTCACGGCCGAGACCCGCCCGTTCGAACGCCTCCCAGGCCGTCTCCAGCAACAGCCGCTGCTGCGGGTCGATCGCCAGGGCCTCGCGCGGACTGATGCCGAAGAACTCGGCGTCGAACAGCGGCGCGTCATAGAGGAATCCGCCCTCGCGGGCGTGGCTGACGCCCAGCTGGTCCGGGTCCGGGTGGAACAGCTCGTCCAGGGGCCAGCCGCGGTCGTCGGGGAAGGGGCCCACGGCATCCGTGCCCTCGGCCACCAGCCGCCACAGCGCCTCGGGAGAGGTGACGCCACCCGGATAGCGGCAGGCCATGGCCACGATCGCGATGGGGTCGTCGTCAAGGGCCCGGGCCGGGGCTGGGATGACCGTGGTGGTGCCGGGGGTCGGGGTGGCCAGCGCGCGCAGTTGGCGGGCGGCCTCCGTCGGTGTCGGGTGGTCGTAGGTGAGCGTGGCGGGCAGGCGCAGGCCCGTTGCGCGGCTCAGCCGTTCGCTCAGCTCGGTGGCCGCGGAGGAGTCGAAGCCGAGCTGTTTGAAGGTGAGGCCGGGGTCCATGGCGCCTGGGCCGGGGTGGCCGAGGACGATGGCGGCTTCGGCGAGGACGAGTTCGCGGGCGTGTCGTTCCCGCTCGCCATCCGGGACCCCGGCGAGCCACCGCGCCGGCTCGGGAACGCCGGGGGTCCGCTCCAAGTCGCTGTTCCCGGCGCCCGGTTCGGCGCTCCGCGGTACCGCTTGATCGGCCGCCTCGAGTGCCGTGTCCACCCAGTACCGTTTCCGCTGGAACGCGTACGGCGGCAGGCTCACCCGGTGCACATCGCGCCCGGTGAACGCCTGCTCCCAAGCCACGTCCACGCCTCGGGTGTGTGCCTGGGCCATGGCGGACATGAAGGTGGCCGGCTCGGGGCGGTCGCGTCGGCAGAGGGCGAGGGCGGTGGGGCGGTCGTCCGGCGCCTCTGCGGCCGCCTCGGCGAGGCAGTCGCGTGCCATCGCGGTCAGTGGCGCATCCGGGCCGAGTTCGAGGAATGTGCCGACCCCCGCGTCCGCCAGGTGCCGGATCCCGGCCATGAATCGCACGGGCTGCCGCGCATGGTCGGCCCAGTAGCCGGGGGAGGCCAGCTGTTCCGCCGTGGCGGACCGGCCGGTCAGGTTTGACACCATGGGGATGGCCGGTTCGGCGAAGGAGAGGCCCGCGGCGACCGCACGCAGCTCGTCCAGGATGCCGTCCATGTGCGGCGAGTGGAACGCATGGCTGACGCGCAGCCGGGTGGCCTTGCGGCCCCGGGCCTCCCAGGCGGCGGTGAGTTCGCCGACGGCGTCGCGGTCGCCGGAGACCACCACGGCCGAGGGGCCGTTGACGGCGGCGATGCCGACCCGGTCGGCATGGCCGGACAGCATCTCGGCGGCCTCGTCGGCGGTGGCCTGCCAGGCGGCCATGGCGCCGCCCGCGGTGACGGACTGCATGAGCCGTCCGCGCGCGGCCACCAGGGTGCACGCGTCCGGCAGCGACAGCACGCCTGCCACCTGGGCGGCGGTGATCTCGCCCACCGAGTGGCCGATCAGGTGATCCGGCTGCACTCCCCAGGACTCGACCAGGCGGTAGAGGCAGGTCTGGAACGCGAACAGCGCGGGCTGTGTCCAGGATGTGCGGTGCAGCGGCGCGTCCGGGGCGGCCGAAGGCCCGTCCGTGAACATCACTTCGCGCAGCGGCCGGTCCAGGTGCGGGTCGAGGGCCGCGCACACCTCGTCCAGGGCATCGGCGAACACCGGGAACGCGGCGGCGAGTTCGCGGCCCATGCCGAGGCGCTGCGAGCCCTGACCGCTGAACATGAACGCGACACCGCCGCCCTTGGTCCTGCCGTGGACCACCCCCGAACTGCCGGGGTCGCGGGCGAACGCGTCGAGACCGCGGAGCAGTTCCGCCGTGTCCCCGCCGAAGACCACCGCACGGTGGGTCAGGGCCGCGCGGGTGGTGGCCAGGGAGTGGCCGACGTCCGCCGCGTCCGGGGCCGGGTCGGCCGCCGCCAGGTGCTTGCCCAGCCGCCGGGCCTGGTCCCGCAGCGCGGCCGGGCTCGCGGCGCTGACGGTCCATGGCAGGAACGGCAGTTCGGCGGGGGCCGGGTGCCCGGGAGTCCCTCCCCTCAAGGGGGTGGCCGGCGGCTCGGAGAGCACCATGTGACAGTTGGTCCCGCCCATGCCGAACGAGCTGACGCCGGCCACCAGCGGCCGGTCGGGGAACGGCCAGGCGGTCAGCTCGTCCTGCACCTGCAGGCCGAGCTCGTCCAGCGGGATCCGGGGATTCGGGGTGGAGTAGTGGAGACTGGGCGGAATTTCCAGGTGCCGGATGCTCAGCGCGGCCTTCAGCAGCCCGACGATCCCCGCGGCGCTCTCCAGATGGCCGACATTGGTCTTCGCGGAACCGACTCGCAGCGGCTCACCGGCGGAGCGGGTGCGGCCCAGCGCGGCGCCGAGCGCGATCGCCTCCACCGGGTCGCCGACGGGCGTGCCGGTGCCGTGCAGCTCGACGTACTGCACCTCGGCGGGCGCCACGCCGGCCCGCTCATAGGCGAGGCGCAGTACGTTCTCCTGCGCCACCGGGTTGGGCACCACCAGGCCGTCGCCCGTGCCGTCGCTGTTGACGGCGCTGCCTCTGATCACGCAGTACACCGGGTCGCCGTCGCGGATGGCGTCGGCCAGGAGCTTGAGCAGCACCATCCCGCCGCCCTCGCCGCGCACAAAGCCGTTTGCGCGGGCGTCGAAGGTGTGGCAACGGCCGTCGGGAGAGAGGCCGCCGAACCGGGCGGCGGCGATCCGGGTGCTCTCCTCCGTGAGGATGAGGCTGACGCCTCCGGCGAGGGCCAGCGAGGACTCACCGTGCCGCAGGCTCTCGCAGGCCTGGTGCACGGCGACGAGACCGGACGACTGCGCCGTGTCGACGGTCATGCTGGGGCCGGCCAGGCCATGGGTGTAGGAGATCCGGTTGGCGATGGCGCTGCGGTGTGTGCCCGTCATGAAGTGCCGGGTGACCGCGTCCGGCCCCTGTTGCCGTAGCAGGGCGGCGTAGTCGTCCCACATCGCGCCCACGAACACGCCGGTACGGCTGCCCGCGAGCGAATCCGGGCGGACGCCGGCGTCCTCCAGGGCTTCCCAGCTGAGCTCCAGCACCAGCCGTTGCTGCGGGTCCATGGCCGCGGCCTCGCGTGGGCCGATGCCGAAGAACTCCGCATCGAAGGTGTCGACCCGGTCCAGGAAGCCGCCGGGTCCGGTCAAGTCCCGGTCTGGACAGGGCTGTTCGGGCGGGGAGCTGGTGACGGCATTCCCGCCCAGGCGCAGCAGTTGCCAGAAGGCAGCCGGGTCGGGTGCCTTGGGCAGGCGGCACGCCATGCCGACGACGGCGATGGGCTGCTGGGTGGCGGCGGGAGTGCTGTTCTCGGGACGTGACATCACATCACGTGCGGGCGCTCGGAAGACGACTGGTTGCTGCCAACGGCCATGTGCGGCGCTCCCGGTCCGGTTCGTTGATCGGTACGATCGCGGCCCCATCGTGGGCCAGTCGTCTAAAGCCGCCCCAAACGCCGTTCCGGCCAGGCGTTTTAGCGGGGCGCTATGTCCGGTCCGGACCATGGCGGGTGGGAGTTCCCGCGCGGCCGGTCTCCGGCCGCGGAACGTCAGCGGACCGGGGCCGGTGGTTTCCTCTTCACCTGGCCCTGGGCGGAACCGGAACAAACGGAGACCAGGTGTCGAAATTGGCCAGGACGCGCCCCGCGGGTACGCGGTGAAGGGCATCATTCTCGCGGGCGGAAACGGGACACGTCTGCAGCCCCTCACGTTCGCGGGATCCAAGCAACTGGCTCCCGTCTATGACAAGCCCATGATCTATTACCCGTTGTCCATCCTCATGTTCACGGGCATCACCGAGGTGCTCATCATTGCCCGCCCGGGTGAACTCCCGGTGTTCCGGAACCTTTTCGGCGACGGTCGGCAACTGGGTCTGCGGATCGACTACGCGGCGCAGGAGGAGCCGCGGGGCATAGCCGACGCGTTTCTGGTGGGGGCGGACCATATCAAGGGTGACAACTGTGCTCTGATACTGGGGGACAACCTCTTCCACGGTGCGAATCTGCCGTCGCTGCTCCGCAGGAGCGCCGCCGGTCTGGACGGTTGCGTGATGTTCGGTCATAAGGTCGCCGATCCCGAGCGTTATGGTGTCGCGGAGACGGACGAGCGGGGCCGGCTGGTGTCCATCGAGGAAAAGCCTGCCAAGCCGCGTTCGAACCTGGCGATTCCCGGCCTGTACTTCTTCGACGACGGTGTGGCGGACATCGCCGGGGGGCTGCGGCCGTCGGCCCGGGGGGAGTTGGAGATCACGGATGTCCTGCGCGCGTATCTGGAGCAGGGCAGGGCCGAGCTGGTGTGGCTCGGCCGTGGCGTCACCTGGCTGGACACCGGGACACACGAAACCCTGCTGGAGGCCGGCCAGTTCGTACGCCATGTGCAGCATCACCAGGGCATGCGGATCGGTTGTGTCGAGGAAATAGCGATGTACATGGGATTCATCGGCATCGCGGACTGTTATGCGCTGGGTGAGGCGATGCGGCAGTCGCCCTACGGTCAGTACGTCATGGAGTGCGCCCGTGCCTTCGGCGCGGGGCCGTATCCGGCGCATGCTCTGGAGGAGGCATGAATCTCCTGGTCACCGGGGCCGCCGGGTTTATCGGCTCGGCCTATGTGCGCATGCTGCTGGGTGCGGACGCGGTGGGCTCCGATGTGGAGCGGGTGACGGTCCTGGACAAGCTGACCTATGCGGGGAGACTGGAGAACCTCGATCTCACCGATCCGCGGCTGACGTTCGTCCGGGGGGACATCTGCGACCCGGACGTCGTGGGCGGGTTGTTGGCGGATGCGGATCAGGTGGTGCACTTTGCGGCGGAGTCCCATGTGGACCGTTCCATCGCCGGGGCCGGGGAATTTGTGCGCACGAATGTGCTGGGCACCCAGACGCTGCTGGACGCGGCGCTGCGGAATGACGTGACCCGCTTTGTGCAGGTGTCCACCGACGAGGTCTATGGCTCCGTCGAGAGCGGTTCGAGCTCGGAGGCCGACCCGCTGGATCCCAACTCGCCCTATGCGGCGTCCAAGGCGGCATCGGATCTGGTCGCGATGTCTTTTTACCGCACCCATGGCCTGGATGTGCGGATCACCCGGTGCAGCAACAATTACGGGCCGCGCCAGTTCCCGGAAAAGGTCATTCCGCTGTTTATCACCAGGCTGCTGGATGGCAGGGAGGTGCCGTTGTACGGCGACGGGCGGCAGGTGCGCGACTGGCTGCACGTCGGGGATCACTGCCGCGCGGTGGAGGCCGTCCGTGCCAAGGGGCGGGCCGGGGAGGTCTACCACATCGGCGGGGGCACCGAGTTGAGCAACCGGGAGCTCACCGAGCGGCTGCTCTCCGCCTGTGGGCGCGGCTGGGACAGCGTGCGGTATGTACCGGACCGCAAGGGTCACGACCGGCGCTATTCCCTGCGGGACGACAAGCTGCGGAACGAGCTGGGCTACCGTCCCGGGCACGACTTCGAGGCCGGCCTGTCCGAGACCGTCGACTGGTACCGGCGGAACAGGTCCTGGTGGGAGCCGTTGACATCGGCAACGGGCGGGTGAGGTGTCCCGCAGCAGCAGCCGGCGGGTGCGGCCCGGCGGCCGCGCGGGTCACCGACGGGCCCCGACGAACTCGGTGATCACGGAGATGACGTAGTCGATCATCTCTTCGGTGAGTCCCGGGTACACGCCGGTCCAGAAGGTGTGCTCCGTGACGACGTCGCTGTTGGCCAGGTCGCCGGACACCCGGTACTGCCGGTCGGTGTAGGCGGGGTGCCGGGTCAGGTTCCCGGCGAACAGCCTTCGGGTGCCGATCTTCCGGGATTCCAGGAAGTCGACCAGCCCGGCCCGTCCGAACGGTGCCCGCGGGTCCACGGTGATGGCGAACCCGAACCAGCTGGGATCGCTGCGGGGCGTCGCCTCCGGCAGCAGCAGCCAGGGCAGCCCGGCCAGGCCCTCGCGCAGCCGCTGCCAGTTGCGGCGCCGCGCCGCGCAGAACATGTCGAGCTTGCCGAGCTGGCTCAGCCCGAGCGCCGCTTGGATGTCGGTCGACTTCAGGTTGTAACCGACGTGGGAGAAGATGTACTTGTGGTCGTAACCGGCCGGCAGCGTGCCCATCTGGTAGCCGAAGCGCTTGCGGCAGGTGTCGTTTTCACCCGGCTCGCACCAGCAGTCCCGTCCCCAGTCCCGGAGTGACTCCACGATCCGGGCCAGCGTGAGGTTCGATGTCAGTACGCAGCCCCCTTCCCCCGTGGTGAGGTGGTGGGCCGGGTAGAAGCTGACGGTGGCCAGGTCGCCGAAGGTGCCGGTGAGCCGGCCGTCGTGGCGGGAGCCCACGGCGTCGCAGTTGTCCTCGATGAGCAACAGCTCGTGTTCCTCGGCCAGTTGGGCGATCTCCGTGGCCTCGAACGGGTTGCCCAGCGTGTGCGCCATGATGACGGCCCGGGTGCGCGGGCCGATCGCCCGCGCCACCCGGTCCGCGGTGGTGTTGTAGGTGCGCAGCTCGATGTCCACGAAGACCGGGACCAGTCCGTTCTGCAGGATGGGGTTGACGGTGGTCGGGAATCCCGCCGCCACCGTGATCACTTCGTCGCCGGGCCGCAGCCGGCGGTCGTCCAGCAGCGGGGAGGTCAGCGCCGAGACGGCGAGCAGGTTGGCGGACGACCCCGAGTTGGTCAGGTGTGCCTTGCGCAGCCCCAGCCATCGGGCGAAGGCACGTTCGAATGCCCGCGAGGACTTCCCCGCGGCGATCCGCAGGTCCAGGGCGGCCTCGACCAGCGCCACCCGGTCGTCCTCGTCCAGTACGGCCCCGGAGGGCCAGATCTCCGTGACTCCGGGGACGAAGCCCCGTCCGTCCTGCGTGTCCTGGTGGTGCTTGCGGACCTCGTCGAGGATGCGTGCGACCCGTTCTGTCATGTCCGTCCTTCCTTGGCCTCCGTGGTGTCCGCGAACCGTGGTGCGCTCGGCACTCCCGCGGCCGCGAGGAGATCGCGGACCGACTCCTCCAGGGCGCGGCACGGCGACCAGCCGAGCACCCGGCGCGCCCGGGTGATGTCGAGCCGCTGCCAGGGCGAGTCCGAGCGGGTGTGCTGGGCGGCCGCCTCTTCGACGATGCTCAGCCGCCGGCCGCTGAGCGAGATCATCAGATCGACCAGTCCGCGCACGGGCAACGCCTCCCCGCGGCCGATGTTGAACACCCTGCCGGTCACCGCGCCGGCGGGCCTGCGGGCTGCGGCGACCACCGCGTCGGCGACGTCCCGGACGTCCACCAGGTCGCGGTGGGCGCGCAACGCCGCCAGCCGCAGCTCCCGGTGGCCCGCCGCCAGGTGTTGGGCCACGATCCCGGGCAGGCTGCCGCGCGGGGCGCCGGGCCCGCAGGCCACCGAGATGCGCAGGACCATCCCCTCGACGGCGCGTTCCCGCGCGGCCCGCAGCACGGCCTGGGAGCCGCGCAGCTTGGTGCGGCCGTACACCGTGGTCGGGGCCGGCGGCGCGTCCTCCCCGACCGAGGTGCCGGGGATCCCGGGGCCGTACTCATAGGCGCTGCCGAGCTGGATGAGCCGCGGCCGGGTCGGCAGCCCGGCGATGGCCTCGGTCAGGCGCCCGACCAGCTCGGCGTTGACCGCGCTCATCTGCCGCTCGGTGCCGCCCCAGACCACCCCGGAGGCGTTCACCACGACGTCCGCCCCGGCACACAGCCGGGCGAGTTCACCCGGCTGCGCCGCGACCAGGTCCAGGTGCACGTCCCGGCGGCCGCCCTGGGTCTCCCGGGCCTGGCGGTGGACGCTCAGCACAGGGAATCCCGCGGCGGCGAAGGCGGCGCGGATGTGCCGTCCCAGGAACCCGGACCCGCCCAGCAGCAGGACCGGCCGGCCGGCCGGCCCGTCCTCGCCGCGCTCCCCGGGGGACGTGCCGGGACGGTGCGGAGGCTGCCCGAGCATTACCGGCGGGTGCCGCTGTTCCGGTAGACGGCCTGCCAGAAGTAACTCCATGGGATTGCACGTCCGTTGGCGACGCAGGTCCATCCGTCGCCGGGCCGGTAGGCGGTGATGAAGTCGGGGACCGCCGCGTCGACCGCCTCGCTGTCGAACACGTCCAGTACCTTTCTCAGCGGCCCGGTCTCCAGCGCCAGCCGCACGGCCTCGTCGCCCTTGAAGTGGCCGTCCAGGCTCTTGTCGAGGAATTTCCCCACCGGGTTCTTCACATAGAACGCACGGCATTTCCGGTCGATGAGGTCCAGGTAGGCCCGCACGGTCGCCGGGATCATCTCGGTGAACGAGTGGATGTTGATGCACAGATCGAATTCCGCCGAGTCCAGGACGGCATCGATGTCGTCGACCTCGACAAACCTCACTTTGCCGAACTGCGCATCGGTCAGCACCTCGCCCAGGTACCTCCTGCTCAGCTGAAGCGTGTTCCGCAGGTCGACGATGCAGTATTCCGAGAGTTCGTGGTTGGACAGCATCGCGTGGCAGGTGCGGCCGTAACCGCCGCCGATCTCCAGGACCCTTGCGCCCGGGAGGGTCAGCTCCCGCTCGATGAAACCGAGCTCCAGCACGGCCATGAGGTAGTCCATACAGAGCGGTTCCCCCTTGCAGCGGACGGTGACCGGGGCTCCCGTCTCCCGGTTGCGGATCCTGCGCAGCCTGGCCCATTCGTCGGGTCCCAGTTCCATGCCGAAGTTGTAGATCAGGGTCTTCAGATATCTGACCCCGTTCGCCTCGGGGTTCCACAGGGAGAGGTTGTAATTCCGTTGGTCGGACTTGAAGTTCGCCAGGTTGACGGCCGCGTCTTCGGTGACCCAGTACTTGGTGATGCGCTCCCATTGCGGGCTGGCCTGAAGGTTGCGCGCCATCGTGTTCTTCCCTTCGCCCTTCACGCGTGAATTCATCACCGGAGTAAATCCGGTCCGCTCCGGTCGGACCCAGTCTCACCGACATCGTTAAAGGCGTCCTAGGGCCCGGGCATGTCATCGCGGAATTCAGGGACCCAACCTCACGGGCAGCCGGACCAGTTGGCGAGCACCCTGCATCAGTCTCCATTTCAGCCTTTCCGGCGGGACGGCCAGCGCCAGATCCGGATATCGCGCGAACAGCGCGGAGAACGCGACCTCCGCCTCCAGGTTCGCCAGGGTGGCGCCGAGGCAGTAATGCGGACCGTAGGCGTAGGCGACGTGGTGGATGCCCCTGCTGTCGGGGGTGCGGGTGATGTCCAGTACCTCCGGGTCGGGAAATCGCCGGGGGTCGTGGTTGGCGGACGTCAGCACCAGCTGCACCCGGTCCCCCCGCCGGATCGGGACGTCTGCGATCACCATGTCCTCGGTGGCGTACCGCAGTTTGGCGAGGACGACCGGCCCGCACCACCGGAGCAGTTCCTGGACCGCGCCCGGTACCAGTGCCGGGTCGGCGCGCAGCAGCGCCAGTTGCCCGGGATGGGTGAGCAGGGCCGTGGTGCCGTTGCCGATCAGATGGGCGGTCGTCTCATGACCGGCGGTGATCAATGTCAGCACCATCGTGATCAGTTCGGTGTGGGACAGTCGGTCACTGCCCTCGAGATGGGCCCGGACGAGTTCGGACAACAGGTCGTCACCCGGTTCGGCCCGGCGCCGGTCGCACAGCTCGGAGAGGTAGTCCGCGTTGTCGGCGAGCGTGGCGCTCAGCGCTTGCGCGTCCAGGAAGTTGGCGTCCTGCACCCAGGTCCGCCACTTCGGCCGGTCCTCGGCCGGGACGTCCAGCATCTCGAAGATGACGGTGAGCGGCAGCGGGTAGCCGAAGTGCGCGAGCAGGTCGACGGTGCCGTTCTCGGCGTGGTCCGGGAGGGTGTCGAGCAGTTCCCTCGTGACGGCCTCCACGCGAGGCCGGAGCGCCGCGATCCGCTTGGCGGAGAATGCCCGGGAGACAAGTTTGCGCAGCCGGGTGTGGTCCGGCGGGTCGGTGTGCACCATGTTCCCGGCCAGGTAGGGCACCACATCCTCGGCGACCCCCACCTCGAGCAGTGATTCGGCGTGGAAGTCCGTGCCGGTGCCGGGCAGCGACCGGGTGTTGTTGACGAAGCGCGGGTCCGCGAGGATGGCGCTCACGTCCTGGTGGCGAGTGGCGATCCAGACCGTGCTGCCGTCGCCCAGGCGCCCGCGGACGACCGGAGCCTCCTCCCGTATCCGTCCGAAGCCGCGGCAGGGGTCGGTGATCAACCCCAGGTCGACGAGCGAGTATGCGCGGGGCGCGGACTCTGTTGTCATCGTGGGGCTCCTTGCCGTGGCTCGGTGACGGTGCGGCCGGGCGCGCCGTCCCGGCACGCGGCCCGGGCGGTGGGACGCCCCCGGTGCCGGGCCGCCAGCCTCTCCAGTTCCGGCACCACGTCGTACGGGGACGGCTGGGTGGAGACCTCCTGCCGGAGCCGGTCGGCACCGGTCCGGAACGACGGCTCGGTCAGCAGCCTCAGCAGCGCGTCCCGGACGTTGGCGCCGGTGGCCCAGCCGGGCGCGAGCGACAGGCCAGCTCCAGACTTCCGCAGGTGCGCGTCCTTCAGGGTCACATCCGGGGTCATGCTGATCAGCAGCTGCGGGATCCCATACAGCAGCGAGCTGCTGAAGGTCCCGGCCCCGCCGTGATGGACCACTGCCGAACAGGAGGGAAGGACCGCGTGCAGGGGCACGAATTCCACGACCCGCGTGTTGTCCGGAACGTCTCCGAGTTCTTCGCGGGCGTCGGCGGGCAGGGTCACCACCAGCTCGATGTCCAGGTCGCCCAGCGACTTCACCATCTCCCGCATCCGGCCGACCGATACCGTCTGCATCTCCGGCAGAGTCCGCGCCGAGACCCCGAAGGTGATCAGGACACGCGGAGCCGAGGGGGCGGTTCGGAGCCAATCGGGAAGGACGGAGGGGCCGTTGTAGGGGACATAGCGCATGGAGAGGCGGGGCAGCCCGATATCCAGCTGGAAGGAGTCCGGCATCTGGTCGAGGGTCAGCTGTCCATTGACCATGTCCTCGGTGAACTCGCAGCCATGCGTCCGGGCCCGCTCCCCGAGCCATTCCGCCAGCGAATCCCGGCGGGCCTGAGGCCGCTGCCGCGTCAGCTCCCGGAGAAAGTGCTTGCGCATTCGGCCGTAGACATCGAATGTGCACAGGGCCCGTAGGTGCGCCGCGCCCACGGCCGTGGCGGCGACCGGGCCGGCGTAGGTCCATGCGTCCCAGACGACCAGGTCGGGCTCCCACCACCGGGCAAACTCCACCAGGTCGTCGAACATCGAGTCGTTGAGGAGCTGGAATTCCGGAAGCAGAAGCCTGTCGTAGAGCCGGCTGAGGAATTCCCAGCCGAGTTTCTCCGCACGATTTTCGGCCAGGTCGATCAGCGGGCGTTCAGAGACCTCGAAGGTGTCATCCCGCAGAGCGCGCAGCGTCCGCTGGGCGAGGGTTTCCTCCGGGCCCACCGCCACCGCCGTCAGCCCCGCTCCGGTGATGGTGCCGGTGATCTCGGACCCGCTCGCCACGCACACCTCATGGCCGGCGATGCCCAGTGCCCACGCCAGCGGCACCATATTGAAGAAATGCGTACGCACAGGGCACGTCGCGAACATCACGCGCACGGGTCATCGGCTCCCGCAGTCGAGGAACGGTGACAGGAGAACGGCGGATCCGGCCGGCCTTCCCGCGGAAGGCCGCCCGGGCTTCCCGGTCGGACATCCCCAACCTAGGACTGCAGCAACCGGCCCCACACCCCTAAACCTCTCGCCCATCGGATGCCGTCGCACCCATAGGGGCCCGCGACTGGGGCCGTCCGGCCGGGGACAGGGGTTCTGACGCGGAAGGTCGGTTCCTAGATTGATGTGGCTGGACCGGGCGCACCGGATGGGGATTCTCCACCGGCGTCGGGTCCGGCACCGCTTCCGACAACGATATTCGTTCCTTGTAAAAGGGGGAAGATGGCCTCAGCGGCGAATGAACTCGGTTCGTGGATCCGTCGGTACCATTCGTCCCCGCTCGCCAAGGCGAGACTGTTCTGTTTTCCTTTTGCCGGCGGTTCGGCGAGCTATTTCTTCCCGTTCTCCCGCTCGCTCGCGCCGGAGATCGAGGTGCTGGCCGTGCAGTACCCGGGCAGGCACGAGCGTCACTCCGAGCCGTGCATCGACAGCATCCCCGGGCTGGCGGACGGTGTGTTCGAGGATCTGGCCGGGCAGGACGACCGCCCCTTCGCGTTCTTCGGGCACAGCCTGGGCAGCATGGTGGCCCTGGAGGTCGCGCTGCGCCTGAGGCGTTGTGGACGGCAGGGGCCCGTCTGGCTGTTCGCCTCCGGAGGCCGGCCGCGATCGTACCGGGCCGCCGGGTTCCGGGCCCCGCGCACGGAGGGGGAACTGCTGGCGGAACTCCGCGCCCTGGGCGGAACCGATGAGAGGTTCTTCCGGAGCCCCGAGCTCCAGAGCCTGATCCTGCCCGCGATGCGTGCCGATTATCACGCCGTCGCGACCTATGAGCCCCCGCCTCCGGGCCGGGCACGCGTCGGCTGTCCCATCACGGCACTGATCGGGGACGCGGATCCGCGGACGACTCCTCAGGAGGCCGTCGTGTGGCGGGAGTACACCACCGGGGCGTTCGACCTGCGCGTGCTTCCCGGAGGTCACTTCTATCTCGACGACTGCCGTTCGGAAGTGATCGACGCGATCTCCACCATCCTCGGCGCGCTGACTCCGGGAAGCGGCGCCTCCATCTGGTCGGCAGGAGCGAAGCATGCGATATGAAATCATGGGTCCTCTTCGGGTGATCGACGAAGACGGAAGGCACTCCCTGGGCGCCCGCAAGATCGAGGTCGTACTCACCGCCCTGCTCATCCGGGCGGGCCAGGTGGTCTCCACCGGTGAACTGATGACGGAGATCTGGGGAGAGTGCCTGCCGAGGAGGGCGACCGCCGGGCTCCATGTCTATATCTCCCAGATACGCAAGTTCCTGCCCCGCCGGGAGCGGCGCGACAGCCCCGTCCTCACCCAGCCGCCGGGGTATGCCCTGCGGCTGGGGACGGACGAGCTGGACTTCCGGGAGTTCGAGCGGCTGATGAACCGCGGCCGGAACGCCGCGCGTGCGGGACATCATGAACTGGCTCTGGCCAGTTTCGAGAACGCACTCACCCGGTGGCGCGGGCCACTGCTGGACGACATGTGCCGCGGGCCGATCCTGGAGGGCTTCCACACCTGGCTGAACGAGGCCCGGCTGGAGTGCACGGAGATGCTGATCGACTCGCGCCTGATGCTGGGCCGCCACCGCGAGATCGTCAGCGACCTGAACCCGCTCATCGCCGAGCATCCACTGCGGGAGGCGTTCCACCGGCAGTTGATGCTGGCGCTGTACCGGTGCGGCCGCCGGGCGGATGCCCTCGATGCGTACCGGGCCGCGCGCAGACTGCTCCACCGGGAGCTCGGTCTGGAGCCCTGCCGGGAGCTCCAGGAACTTCACCAAGGGATCCTCACCTCCGATGACCGGCTGGAACTCCGCGTCGCCGTCTGAGCGGCGGAGTCCCCGGGCAGGAACGCCGCGGCCGGTGGCCGCCGTGGACGGATCTGACATCCACGGCGGCCCCGGCACGACCGTGCGGCGGGGGATCCACCCGGCCGTGCGGTCCCGCCTTACAGCGGGAGTCCTTGTTCCAGACAGGCCAGCGCCTCGTCCAGGGCCGCTGGAAAGTCCATGTCCGGATCCTTCGCCCAGTCGAGAGCCACGGTCAGCATGACGCCGAACACCGCACCGGTGTAGGTGCGCACCGCCGGGTCGTCCGGGTCGCGTTCGGTCCGCTGTGCCACCTGCTCGGACATGATCCGTATGGTCCGGCTGATGTTGCCCAGGCCCGCCGCCCACAGCTCCGGCACGGAGAGCATCAGCATCCAGCGGTCACGCTGGGCCATCAGTTCGTCGTCCGACATGGCGGCCAGCATCTCCTGGATCGCCCTGCGCTCCGCCTGGAGCGGCGGCAGCCTGGGTGACTGCGCCTGGAACAACAGGGAGGTCGGGAGGGCGTATTCATCGGCCAGGACCAGGTCCTGCTTGGTGGGGAAGTAGCGGAACAGGGTGCTCGGCGCCACCTCGGCGGCCGCCGCGATCTGTTCGACCGTCGTTGCCGCGTACCCCTGTTTGTGGAACAGCCGAACCGCCTCCTGCTGGATCCTGGCCTTGGTCTTGGCCTTCTTGCGTTCCCGGAGTCCGGCGATCGGTTCGGGCTGGTCAGACTGCTGGCTCATGCTGCGATTGTGCGGTGCCGGGCTCCTCCTGACCAACCTTGGCCCTTGGCAGCCACAGCGCGGCGATCAGGATCCCCAGCAGACCGAGGGCGCCGCTGACCACCAGGACGACGTCCAGCGCGTGGACGAACGCGTCGCGCACCGAGTCGGCCAGTTCCTTCGACCTGGCCTTGGCGGCAACGGCGAGACCGCCGAACACGCCGTCGTTCACCGTGCTCGCCGCCTTCGACGAGAGCCCGTCGGGGACGCTCACCTGCGCGCGGTACTGGGAGTTGAGAATCGAACCCAGGATGGCCGCGCCAAAGCTGCCGCCCACGGTGCGGATGGCCTGGTTCACACCGGAGCCGACGCCTGCGCTGTCCTTGGGCAGGCTGCTCAGCGCCGCGTCCATGGCCGCGGGCAGGGCGAAGCCGAGTCCGAGGCCGTACACGGCCGTCCAGGTGGAGGCGAGCCCCGTGCCGCTGCCGGTGCCGGTGGTCGCACCGACGAACATGCCCGTCGCCAGCAGTGCGAAGCCGAGGCCGACCGATGCCTTGGGCCCCATGGCCTTGGCCAGTTTGTCGGCCGAGGAGATGCCGAACAGCATGCCGACGACCAGCGGCAGCAGCCGGACACCGCTGCCCATGGCGTCGGTGCCCAGGATCGCCTGGAAGTACTGCGGCGTCACGAACAGCACGCCATACATCGTGAAGTTGACGACGGTGCCCAGCAGGGTGCCGGAGTTGAACCCTGCGGAGCGGAACAGCGAAAGGTCCATCAGCGGCTGGGCGATCCGCTTCTCCCAGAGCACAAACAGCATGATCAGCAGCGCGCCGCCGATCATGGCGCTGAGCGCCACGGAGTCGCCCCAGCCGTCCTCGCCGGCCCGGATCACGCCATAGCTGAGGACGGCCAGGCCCAGGCAGGAGACCACGATGCCGACTGCGTCGATTCGCTTGACCTGGTCGGACTTGGACTCCGGCATCCAGGCGACCACCGCGAGGAGCGCGAGCACCACCACGGGCACGTTGATCAGGAAGACCGAGCCCCACCAGAAGTGGTTCAGCAGCCAGCCGCCGAGGATCGGGCCGATCGGGTACGCGAGCATGGCCGCGCCCGCGACCACACCGATGGCCTTGCGCCGCTCCTCCTCGGAGAACAGTGTCGGCAGCATGGCGAGCGCCGTCGGCATGATGAGTGCCGCCCCGAGGCCCAGCACCGCACGCGCACCGATGAATGTGCCGGACGATGTCGCGTAGGCGCAGGCCAGGGAGCTAAGACCGAAGATCACCAATGCAATGATCATGATCTTCCTGCGCCCCAGGCGGTCCCCCAGCATGCCGGCGGGGATCATCCCGGCGGCGAAGACCAGCGAGTACGCGGCGACGAACCACTGCAGGTCCAGGGTCGACGCGTGCAGATCCTCGGCCATCGCCGGCAGCGCCATGTTGAGGATCGTGACGTCGAATCCCACCGCCAGCGTGGCCAGCGTGAGAGCAGCGACCGCCCACCACTTACGGGCGCCTGGATCGGACATGGGAGTGTACCCCCTAAAGAGAGCTTGATATCGAATCGGAGTGTACTCCCAAATTTTTCGGAGGGAAGCCCTTCCCACCCGGACGAGCGAATGCCCGGCAAGCGGCCGCGTACGGGCCCCGGCCCCCACCCCTATCCGCCACCACCCGGAGTCCCGGCGGCCATAGGGGTCCCCTGCACCCGGCCCGGAGACACCCGGCGGCCCGGTGCCGGAACAGGGGTGGCGGGACCGGGGGTGCGCACGCGCATCCTGGGGTTGTCCGGAAAGCCGCCCGCCAGAACCCTGACATGGTGACGAACAAGCAGCTCGCGACCGTGAACATGACCGTCGCTCCGGAATCCGAGAAAATCGGCGACTACTACGACCACAAGGTCTTCGACCTGATGACCCAACTCGGGGACGGAAACCTGCATTTCGGCTACTGGAACGACGAGCACGACACCAGCACGTTCGAGCAGGCCATGACCGAGATGACGGACCAGATGATCCGCCGCCTGAGCCCCGGGCCCGGCGACCGCATCCTGGACGTCGGCTGCGGCAACGGGACCCCGGCCCTGCAGCTGGCCCGGGCCTGCGAGGTCGAGGTCGTCGGCATCTCCGTCAGCGCCCGCCAGGTCGCCCGCGGCAATGAGCGCGCCCGCGCGGCCGGGCTGTCCCACCGGGTGCGGTTCGAACAGGTCAACGCCATGGACCTGCCGTTCGAGGACGGCTCCTTCGACCACGCCTGGGCCCTGGAATCCATGCTCCACATGCCCGACAAGAGGCAGGTGCTCTCCCAGACGGCCCGTGTCCTGCGCCCCGGCGGCCGGTGCCCCATCGCCGACATGGTGTACATCGCCCCCGACCCGGAGGCACCGCGCACGGCCACCGTCAGCGACACCGCCGTCTACGCCTCGCTCACCCGGATCGAGGACTACCCGGACATCTTCCGCTCGGCCGGCTTCGAGGTCCTGGAACTGACCGACATCACCAGGGAGACGGCGCGCACCTACCCCGGGTACGAGGAGTGGATCCGCGCCCACCGCGAGGAATACATCGACATCATCGGCGTCGAGGGCTACCAGCTGTGGCTGCACAACCAGGAGGCCCTCGGCAAGATGCCGGAGCTCGGATACCTCTTCCTGACGGCGCAGCGCCCGTGAACCGCGGAACTCCGGCCCGGGACGGGCGCCGGGTGGAGTTCCCCGCGGACCTCTCCGTTCCGGTATCCGACGCGGTCTCCCTGCACATCAGGCACTGGCCCGGCCAAGCGGCCGGAGGCCGGCCGTTCCTGCTGCTGCACGGCCTGCTGTCGAACGCCCGGATGTGGGACGAGGTCGCCGTCCGGCTGGTGGCCGAGGGACACCGCGTGTACGCGGTGGACCAGCGCGGGCACGGCGAGTCCTCTACCCCCGAGGACGGGTACGACCAGGCCACGGCGGTGTCCGACCTGGCCATGGCGGCCGCCGCTCTCGGACTGACCGGGGCCTTGGTGGCCGGGCACTCCTGGGGCGGGCACCTGGCCCTGCGACTGGCCGTCGAACACCCCACGCTCGTCGCCGGTTTGGCTCTGGTGGACGGCGGCTGGTACGAGTTCGACGGCCCCGCGATGGAGTCCCTCTGGGCGCGCACCGCCGAAGTGGTCAGGTCCGCGCAGCACGGGACGACCGTCGCCCAGCTGCGGGACTACCTGCGCTGTGTGCACCCCCGGTGGTCCCCGGCCGCGATCGAGGCGAAGCTCGCCGACTACCGAGTGGGACCCGGGGGACTGCTGCTCCCGCGGTTGTCCGAGGCACAGGTCATGTCCATCGTGCGGAGCCTGCGGCAGGACCCGCCCGGCCCCTGGCTGCCCCAGGTCGCCGTCCCGGTCGTGCTCCTGCCCATCCTGCCCACCGCGCACCCGCAGTGGGCGGAGCAGGTGCGCACCTGGGTCGCGGACGCCGAGGCCGCTCTGCCCCGGGCGACCGTGCGCTGGTACCCCGGCGGCGACCACGACCTGCACGCCGACGTCCCCGACGAGGTGGCGAACGACCTGCTCCAACTGGCCCGCGGCAGCGGGCCGGACAGCTGACGAAGCGTCCCCGCCGCAACCCGCGCTCACTCACCGGAGGGCACCTTGGTCTTCTCCTGTCTCCCGTCCCTGCTCCGTCCTCGGCGGCCGCGTTGCGGGCCGCCGCGTTCCCTCTTCCTGGCCGCCGTGCTGGCCCTCGTCTGTGCCGCGCCGCTCGCCGCCCCCGCCCGGGCGGCCGGGCCGGGGCCGGGCCCCGTCTGCACCACGCACCGCCTCGCCGTGCGCATCGCCGACCCCGGCCCCGCGAACCGGACACTGCGCGGCAGGCTCTGCCGGCCCCCGGGCGCACGGCCGGTCACGGTGCAGTTGCTGGTGCACGGCTCCACCTATAACCACACCTACTGGGACTTCCCGGTGGGCGGCGGCACTTACTCGTACGTCCGCGCCGCCGTCGCGGCCGGGTACGCCACCTTCGACGTCGACCAGATCGGCGCCGGCGACAGCTCCCATCCGCCGAGCGCCGACGCCCCCGTGCCCGCGACGGCCGTGGCACTGCACGACGCCATCACCGCGCTGCGCTCCGGCGCGGTGGACGGGCGGGCGTTCTCCAGGGTGATGTGGGTGGGGCACTCCCTGGGATCGATCCACGCCTGGTACGAGGTGCCCCGCTACCGGGACGTGGATGCGGTGATCCTGACCGGGCTGCTGCACTGGATGAACCCGGCCGCCACCGACCCCACATACCCGGCCGTCGAGGACCCGAAGTTCGCCGGTTCAGGGCTTGACCGGGGCTACCGCACCACGCGGCCGGGCACCCGGGGCGCCGCGTTCTACTTCCCCGCCACGGCCGATCCCGCCGTGGTCGCGGCCGACGAGGCCACCAAGGACGTCACCCCGCTGCCGCCGAGCCCGGCCCCGACGTTCCCGCACGACTTCGGCGTGCCCACGCTGCTCGTCGTCGGCGCCAAGGATCTGACGTTCTGCCAGGGGGCCGTCAGGTTCGACTGCGACGACCCGGGGAGCGTACGGGCCTTTGAGGCGTCGTTCTACTCGCCGGGCACCCCGCTGACCGTGGAGACGGTGCCCGCCACCGGCCATTCCCTGGCCCTGTCCACAACCGCCCCGGTCACGGACGCGGTGATGCTGCGCTGGGCGCGGACCAACCTCGGGCCGTGACCCGGGTGAGGCAGCAGAGGGGCGGGGGGGGGGGCGCCCGCCCCGCCCCCCCCCCCCCCCCCCCCCCCCCCCCCCCCCCCCCCCCCACCCCCGCCCCCCCCCCCCCCCCGCCCCCCGGCCGCCCGCGCCCCCCCCCCCCCGCCCCGCCACCCCCCCCCCCCCCCCCCCCCCCCCCCCCCCCGGCCCCCCACGGCCGCCGCCAGCGCCTGCGAGGCCAGCGCGGCCCGCACCCGTCGCACGG
>NZ_JBDJPF010000084.1:0-20616 GCF_054957865.1 Streptomyces xingningensis | reverse complement strand
ATGCGCTCCCTCACCGCGTACGACCACTGAACCCCTTGGCATCAGTCATCTAGGGGTGTCGTGTTGCGACAATCGCCGAGCTGGAGGGAGTTGTGAGTATCTCGACAGCGTGCAGGGCGGGATGGGTGAGATAGAAGAGCCGGAGCTCATCCACCTCACCGCCGAATCGAGGCGGCCAGTGGGGCGAGGGCGTGAAGTCGTCCAGGATGAGAAGGCCACCGGGGGCGAGTAGCTCGACAACCCGTTGGGGGTCGTCACGCTTGCCCCCGCCGTCGCAGAAGAAGACGTCGAAGGGGGCACGCTGCTCAAGCAGTCGCCAGTCTCCGGTGAGAACGGTCACCCGCTTGTCGTCCGTGAAGACTCCGGCTGCTCTTCGGGCCAGGTCCTCATCCCGCTCCACACTGACCAGATGCGCATCGGGGCCCAGGCCGCTGTGCAGCCATGCGGTGCCAACTCCCGATCCCGTGCCGCTTTCCGCAATGCGCCCGGAGGGTTTCGAAGCCGCAGCCAGCCTGAGCAGTCTGCCCACTTGAGGCGTGCAGCTCTTTTTGAAGGCCGCCTCCGCAGCGACACTCTCTGCGGCCACCACGCGTGGCGGAACGGCACGTTCTGCTATGTCCATGGCTCTCCCGCTGCGAACGATGAACGATGACGCTACCCGGCGAGCTGGGCCGCCTGCCAGGCCAGCGCCGTGTGAGCGATGAGGCAGGTGGTCCAGCCGGTCGCTCCCCGTACGCCGTGCCGGAGCATATCCGCCCACCCCACCAGCATCAGCAGAGCTGCCAGTCCCCAGAACGCCCATGCCGTGATCAGCCATGGAGTGGAGAGGTCCGTGAGGAAGGCCAGGGCGACGGTGGGGAGCAGGGCCAGGAGCGGGATGATCCAGGTCGCTTCGCTCGCCTTGTCGTCGGGCTTGTCCGTATTGCCGGTCGCGTCAGTTGCGGAGGATGTCACCGCTCGCTCCTGTCTGATCTGGTCCTGCGCCTTCAGTTGTTGAGCCCAATGCGCCAACGCATGTCCAGGCGTTGGGACACTCGGCGATGGGATATGTGTCGCCACCACCACTCTTGTACGTGGAGCGCAGTCGCATCCACGAACTCACGCAGTCCCCGAGGCACAGCCCACCGGATCATGGGCGCTCCACTTCCAGCGAAGCGCCAGCACTGATCCGCATCGGTGGCCCCGACTTGAACAGAATCACGACGTCGGACCGGCCAGCACGACGATCCTCGCGCACTGCCTTGACCTCACGCCTGTCACCACGATCAATCACAACGTCCCCGCGCTGTACGCGCTGGGACCACACCCGCACCTTCATACCCACTGTCCTTCGACGGGAGTCGTCACCACGGCCCACACCGATTTGCCGACTCCGTTCCGGTCATCTACGCCCCAGCGGTCGGCAAGCCCGGCCACCAGCACCAGGCCGCGGCCACCGTCAACGCGGGCAGGACCCGGCTTCGGCCGCTTGGCGTCCGCATCGTCAACCGCGATCCGCACACCGCCCGCCACCTGATGGAAGCTGGTTTCGATCTCCCGCCCCGGCGAAACGTGAGCGTGCACGACCGCGTTCGTCAGCAACTCGGAGAGCACCACAAGGGCTGCGTCCTCGATCGACATCAGCCCCCAGTCCGCCAAGGCCTTGCGCAACTGCGCACGCGCCAGGCCGACGCACCGGGGATGGCGTGCCCAACGCAGGGTCACCTCTTGTCCGTTCGCGTCTATCGGCTGTCTCTCCATGTCACCGAGCATCGCGGGGCACTGTTCGCGCAAGAAGCTCAGTGTGATTACCCACGGTGGGTAACATCCCGGGTAGCAACGCCCGACCCCAACGCGATCCGCCCTTCTCCGGAGCGTGGTTCATGCCCAAGTGCAAACCCCCTGACGGCGTTCCTGAGCGTTTGCTCAGAAGTCTGGAGATGATCGAGGCGTGCCGAAGTCACGACTTCTCCACGATCTTTCGGCTAGCGAAGCGCGGTGGGCTGTACCCCGCGCACATCGGGCGATGCGTGCAGCTGACGCCAAGCCGCGTGACCGAAATCATCGAGGGCAAGCGCAAGGTCGAGAGGTTCGAAGTTGTCGAGCGGATCGCGGATGGCCTTCGCATCCCCGGCCGCATGCTGGGGCTGGCGCGACGCGACTGGGAGCTGGATCGTCAGGAAGAACTCCTGCCGGCGCTGAGGGGGCAGAACGTCAAGTGGACCCCAGCCGGTGGAGCTCATGACGATTCCTGGCTTGCCCAGATGGAAGACGAGCCGTCAGACCCCGAGTTCGTCTTCGGCCTCATCGAGAGTCAGCTCCCGCAGCATTACCAGAGCGCCAACTACTTCGGAGCCCGCCACACCATCCCCTCGGTGGTCGAGCACGCCAACACCATCACGCGGCACTTGGAGACCGCCGCGGGCTCACCCCGTCAAGCACTCTTGCGTACGGGCAGCAGGGTGGTCGAGTTCCTCGGCTGGCTCCACCAAGATCTTGGAGATTTCAAATCTGCGGCGTACTGGTCGGATCGCTCCATGGAATGAGCGCAAGAGGCGGCAGACGATCACATGCAGGCGTACATCTTGTTCCGCAAGAGCAACCAGGCGACCGCACGAGCCAGCGGCGAAAAGGCCATCGGACTCGCCAGAGCCGCCCAACGCGTCAGCGCCCTGACACCGCAGCTCACCGCCCTTGCCGCTCAACAGGAGGCCCAGGGCTATGCGCTGATGCGCAATTCCAGGATGGCTCTCGCCAAGTTCGACGAGGCATACGCGCTAGCCTCCGAACACTCCACCGGGGAGCGGGACACAGCCGTCGACACCTCGTACTGCACTCCGACCTACATCGAGATACAGCGCGCCAACTGCTGGATCGACCTCGGACAACCGCGGCGCGCGGCCGAGCTCTTTCAAGACCAACTGGCCGCCCTGCCCGCCGTGTACCGCAATGACAGAGGCGTCTATCTCGCCCGACTGGCCCGCGCTCACGTTAAGGCAGGGGAACGTGAACAGGGTGTGGAGGCAGCCACGAAGGCACTTGCCATCGTCGCCCACACAGGATCCGCCCGCACATTCGCGGAACTCTCCATCGTCGCGCAGGCCGTAGAGACCCAGCGAACGATGCCTGCCGTCGCGACGTTTTTTAAACGATTCGAGATCGCCCGAGAATGGTTTGCGGCGTGACGCGATCGAGATTGATGCGAAATGCTGAGGTCATGGACGATCTGATCACCCAAGCCACCTCCGGCGACGAGCGCGAGCGCGGCCCGGCGGTCGCCGTTCTGCCAGTCGGCAGCTTCGAACAGCACGGCGATCACCTGCCTCTGATCACCGACACGGCCATCGCCTGTCTGATTGCCCGCCGCATCGCCGACGACCACGACCTGTTCCTCCTGCCACCGATCACCATCAGTTGCTCCCATGAGCACGCCCCCATGGCCGGAACGGTCAGCATCGGCGCGGGAACCCTGTATGCGATGGTCCACGACATATGGCGATCGCTCGAGGCCTCCGGCGCCCCCGGGCTGCTCATCGTCAACGGCCACGGCGGCAACTACGTCCTGCAGAACGTCGTCCAGGAGATCAACGTCACCGGCCCCCGCATCGCCCTCTTCCCTGTCAGCGAGGACCGCGCCCAGGCGCGAGCCGACGCCAAGCTGGTGAGCACCGGAGCGGAGGACATGCACGGAGGCGAGTTCGAAGTCTCGCTACTCCTTTACGGTGCACCGCACTTGATCCGCGACGGCATTGCTGGGGATGACTACTTCGCACCCAGCCGTCCCCACCTGCTCACCCTGGGGATGGCGGGGTACACGACCAACGGCGTGATCGGACGGCCATCAGAGGCGTCCGCCGCGAAGGGAGAGGCGATCCTGGACAGCTTCTCCCGATCGGCCCGAGCCCATCTCGACCTCATCGCGTCGCCAATCGGCTAGCACCAGCCCGAGGTTGCGGGTCGCGGCCCCACCCGGCACGCGGAGCGGCCCCGGCTCAGCCGCCGGTTGGCGCGATGCCCACCGGGCAGCTCACCCCCGTCCCGGCGAACACAACAGAGGCAGTAGTCCCGATCCTGCGCTGGCCGACGAGGTGCGCGAGTGGATCGGCAGCCTCGACGATCACGTGCATGCCCGGGTGGTGCAGGCACTTGATGCGCTGGCGGAGGGAGGCCCGGGGCTGGGGCGTCCGCTGGTGGACACCATTCACGGCTCGTCGATGGCGAATCTGAAGGAATTACGCCCCGGCACGGTGCGGATCCCCTTTGCCTTTGATCCGTGGCGCTGCAGCATTCTGCTGGTGGCGGGAGACAAGGCAGGGCAGTGGAACGAGTGGTATCGGGAAGCGATTCCGCTGGCTGAGGAGCGTTACGAGAGCTACGTGAAGGAACGGGCTCAGGAAGAAGGAGGACGGTCGTGAGTGGCTACACACGCTGGCAGGACATCCGCGCTGAGCATGTTGTCCGTGCCGGAGGCGAGGAGGCCGTGCGGGCGGGCAAGGAGGAGCTTCTTGCGGAGATGACCGGGCGGCGACTGGCGGAACTGCGGCGTGCCCGAGGGCTGACTCAGCAGGACGTGGCCGACCGTATGGGTGTCACCAAGGGGCGTGTGTCGCAGATCGAGCGGGGACACATTTCCGGCCAGGATGTCCTCGCCCGGTTCGCTGCAGCACTGGGGGGACGCCTGCATCAGGCCATCTACTTCGACGATGGGGATATCGCAGCCATCGCGTGAGACGAGTACGTGGCGAATCCGGGCCCGCATGGGAGTGCCACGTCATGGCCCGCGAGGCGTCAGCCATCGGCCGGGGTGATCCCGGTCGGGCAGGAGCCGCCCTCGGACGGGTCACCCAGCTTGACCCCCGTCCCCCCGATCCCGCAGTACCCCGCCGGGTTCTTGTCCAGGTACTGCTGGTGATAGGACTCCGCGGGGTAGAACGCCCCGGCCGGTGCGATCTCCGTGGTGATGTCGCCGTATCCCGAGGCGCGCAGCACCGATTGGTAGGCCTCGCGGGAGGCCTGCGCCGCGGACTGCTGGGCGGGGGAGTGGGTGTAGACGGCCGAACGGTATTGCGTGCCACGGTCGTTGCCCTGGCGGAAGCCCTGGGTGGGGTCGTGGGATTCCCAGAAGAGCTTGAGCAGCGACTCGTAGGACACCACGGCCGGGTCGTGGACGACACGGACGGCCTCGGTGTGGCCGGTGCGGCCGCTGCACACCTCTTCGTAGCTGGGGTTGGGGGTGTGGCCGCCCTGGTAGCCGACGAGGGTGGTCCAGACGCCGGGGGTCCGCCAGAAGGTGCGTTCGGCGCCCCAGAAGCAGCCGAGGCCGAAGTCGGCGACGGCGAGGCCGGCCGGGTAGGGGCCGGCCAGGGGGTTGCCCAGGACGGTGTGGCGGTCGGGGAGGGAGAAGGCGGGCTCGGGGCGGCCCGGGAGTGCTTCCCCGGGGGCGGGGAGGACGGGTTCGCGGCGCAGGTGGGGGAAGGGCATCACAGCTCCAAGGGGGCGCGGCCGAAGCGAGTGTGGGTAAAACGGGCGGCGGGGGTGGGGAATTCCCGTCCGGCGGGGGTGGGGAATTCCCGTCCGGCGGGGGGTGGGGGGAATTCCCGTCCGGACGGGTTCAGCGGCGGCCGTACTCCCAGCCCGCCACCGCCTGGGCCCGGTAGGAGAGGTAGGCGGCGACCGGGTCGGGGGAGTATGTCCAGGGCAGGGCGCCGATGTGGCCGTCGACCTGGCGCAGCTGCTCCAGGGCCTCCGGGTAGCGCTCGGCGTTGACCAGGAACCAGGCCAGCAGGTGGCGCACGTGCGGCAGCACGGGGTGGTCGGCGGGGGCGTGGGTGACGGCGTACTGGGCGGCCTCGACGGCCTGCCGGACGACCACGCTGTGGTACAGGCCGCGGACCAGGTTGACGTCCGGCAGGTGGTCGAAGACGGCGAAGAGCGGGAGCGCGGGCAGCAGGCTGCCCTGCGGGGCGCCGGCCGCCGCGCGCTGGGCGAAGGCATCGGCCTGCTCCTGGGAACCGTGCCAGGCGGCGCTCCAGTAGCGCAGTGCGGCGAGGTGGGCGCCCATGTGCTGCGGGGCGCGGCCGACGACCGTCTCCCACAGCGACTGGAACTCCGCCTCGCTCGCGCCCAGCCCGCGCGCGACGCCCAGTTCGACGATGTACGGGACGGGGTCGCCAGGGGCGAGCAGGGCCGCCTCGGCACAGACCGTACGGGCCTCCTCGAGGATCATGCGGTAGTCCTGCGAGGACGGGTCGCGCAGGGCCTGCTGGACCAGGAACTCCGCCTGGACGGCCGCGCCGCCCGCATCCTTGGGGGCGACCACCCGCCAGTGGCGCAGCCACATGCCGCCGGTGCCGGGCGTCTCGGCCAGCTCGCGGGCCGCCGCACCGGCCAGCGTCTGCACCCGCTGCCAGCGCAGCTCGGCCGAGCCCTGGGCGGGGGTGCGGGCGAGGAGCTCGGCGGCGGGCTTCCAGTCCTGGGTGCGGCGGGCCTCCTCGACGGCGGTCAGCAGCTCCCCGTCCGGCCCGGGCAGCCGCACGTCCAGCTGCTGGGCGGGTACAAAGCCATGCTGGTGGGCCGGGTCGATCGCGACGGCGGCGCCCCGCAGCGCGTCCTGCCCGGCGCGCCGTCGGCGGATCGCGGGGACGGCCACGAAGCCGCAGATGAGGGCGAGGGCGAACAGGATGGCGAGAAGCTCCATGAGATGTCCTGAGAACGAGAGGGCCGACGCAGTAAGGACGTGGCGAGGCGCCCGATCGTTCCTGGCGCTCGATCGTTCATCCGCCGGTTACAAGTGAACAGGAGTGTTCCGGTAATCGGGGTACTACCCTCGGGGCAATGAGCGACCAGCATGCTTTCGAGACCCTCGCCATCCACGCCGGGCAGGAGCCGGACCCGCTGACCGGGGCCGTCGTACCGCCCATCTACCAAGTGTCCACCTACAAGCAGGACGGCGTCGGCGGACTGCGCGGCGGCTATGAGTACAGCCGCAGCGCCAACCCCACCCGCGCCGCCCTGGAGGAGAACCTGGCGGCGCTGGAGGGCGGCAGCCGGGGCCTCGCCTTCGCCTCCGGCCTGGCGGCCGAGGACACCCTGCTGCGCACCCTGCTCACACCGGGTGACCATGTGGTCATCCCCGATGACGCCTACGGCGGGACGTTCCGCCTGATCGCCAAGGTCGTGGCGCGCTGGGGCGTCGAGTGGTCGGTCGCGGACACCACCGACCCGGCGGCCGTGCGGGCCGCGATCCGGCCGCGGACCAAGGCGGTCTGGGTGGAGACCCCGTCCAACCCGCTGCTCGGCATCACCGACATCGCCGCCGTCGCCCAGGTCGCCCACGAGGCGGGCGTGCGGCTGGTGGTGGACAACACCTTCGCGAGCTCCTACCTCCAGCAGCCGCTGTCGCTGGGCGCGGATGTGGTGGTGCACTCGACGACCAAATACATGGGTGGGCACTCGGACGTGGTCGGCGGTGCGCTGATCACCTCCGACGCCGGCCTCGCCGACGAACTGGCCTACCACCAGAACGCGATGGGCGCCGTCGCCGGCCCCTTCGACGCCTGGCTGACGCTGCGCGGCACCAAGACGCTCGCGGTGCGCATGGACCGGCACAGCGCCAACGCCGAGCGGGTGACCGAGATGCTGGTCAAGCACCCCAAGGTGACCCGGGTGTACTACCCGGGGCTGGCGGAGCACCCGGGCCACGAGGTCGCGGCCAAGCAGATGCGGGCCTTCGGCGGCATGGTGTCGTTCCGGGTCGAGGGCGGCGAGGCGGCGGCGGTCGAGATCTGCAACCGCGCCGAGCTGTTCACGCTCGGGGAGTCGCTGGGCGGCGTGGAGTCGCTGATCGAGCACCCGGGCCGGATGACGCATGCCTCGGTGACGGGCTCCCAGCTGGAGGTCCCGGCGGACCTGGTGCGGCTGTCGGTGGGCATCGAGGCGGCGGACGACCTGGTCGCCGACCTCACCCAGGCCCTCGGCTAGCCCTGTAGTACTAGGGCACGCCCCGAGCCCCGGCGGCGGTCGGCGGAACGGTTCACCGGCCCCACAGCGGTGGGGCCGTGTCCGTCGGCGGGGCCATCCAGGGCCGGGCGATCGCGGCCCATGCGCAGAACGCCACCACCGCCAGCGCCAGCAGCGTCCACGCCACCGCCCGCACCGCCCGGCGCCCGCGCAGGACCCGGCGGCCGCGCTCGGCCGCGCGTACGGCCAGACCGGGCGGGACGGCCGGGTGCCCGGTCGCCAGCATCCGGCGGACCTCCTCCTCCTTGCGGTCGTACGAGCTCATGCGCGTCCCTCGCTCCGCTCGCATGACGGGCCCGGGGCCGTCGGGGTCGTCACCGGCGGGCGGCTGCGCAGGGTGGCGACGGCCCGGGTGCAGATGGCCCGTACCCGTTCCACCGGCAGGCCCAGGCTCGCGGCGGTCTGCTCCTCGGCGACGCCCTCGTGCAGCCGCAGCACCAGCACCAGCCGCTCCTGCGGGGTGAGCCGGGCCAGTACACCGCCCCTGGCGCGGCGGTGGTGCCGGGCGGAGAGCGCGAAGCGGGTGGTCAGCTCCCGGCGGGTGTGTTCATACGGGTCGTCGCCACGCAGCCGGTCCCACCGGGCGTAGGTGCGGGACAGGGCGTCGACGAGCAGCCGCTCGGCGGCGGTCGGCCCGCCGGGGCCCGGCTTCCCGGTCTCCGGTTCGCCGGTCAGCAGCAGGGCGGTGTGCAGCAGCCGCCCGCCCGCGCCCCCGACGAATCCTTCGAACTCCCGGGCGCGGAGGCGCTCCCGGGCCGCCTGCCGCTCTCGCATCCTTCAAGAAGAGGACAGGTGGGGAGGCGGGTCAAGAGGCCGGCGGCACCTGGGGCAGGGCGCCGTGCACCTCGGAGAGCGCGGAGTTGAAACGGGTGAGCAGGGAGCAGAATTGGGCTCGCTCCTCCTCGGTCCAGCCCTCCGTGCACAGGGACATCAGCTCACGGCGCGAGGCGCGCACCTCTTCCAGGCGGGCCTTGCCGCGCGGCGAGAGCTGGAGGACGACCGCGCGGCCGTCCTCGGGGTGCGAGGTGCGCTTGACCAGGCCGGTGTCGACGAGCGGCGCCACCTGCCGGGTGACGGTCGACGAGTCGATGCCCATGCCCGCGGCGAGCGCCTTCACTCCCATCGGGCCTTCCTGGTCAAGGCGGTTGAGCAGTAGATAGGCGGCGCGGTCCATGGAGTTGGCGACCCGGCCGACACCACCGAGGCGGGTCTGCTCGGCGCGACGTGCGAAGACGGCCACCTGATGCTGGAGCGTGTCGAGGACCCCTGGGGCGAGGTCGGTCGTCATGTCCGGAGGAGTGGGCATGGCTGGGGACTCACTTCGTGCGGCGGAAGGGTGTTGCTCAGGATTGGGGGACAGAGTACGCGGCCCGGCGCGTGCCCGTACCGTTGCCAGGTAAACCCTCGGTATGCGGTGGTCAACGCGGCCATGGCGCGGGGCGAGCTGCGAGACTGGCCGCATGGCTGCACGAGTTGGCGACGGGGATCCGCTGCCGGTGACCCTCGACGAGGTGCGCGCGGCGCAGAAGATGCTCTCCGGGGTGGCGCGGACCACCGCCCTGGAAAGCAGCCGTCAGCTGTCCTCCCTGGTCGGCGCCCCCGTCCACCTGAAGTGTGAGAACCTCCAGCGCACCGGGTCCTTCAAGGTGCGCGGCGCCTATGTGCGGATCGCGGGCCTGTCCCAGGACGAGCGCGCGGTGGGCGTGGTCGCGGCGAGCGCGGGCAACCATGCCCAGGGGGTGGCCCTGGCGGCCTCGTTGCTGGGCGTGCGCTCCACGGTCTTCATGCCGGAGGGGGCGCCGCTGCCCAAGGTCGCCGCCACTCGCGACTACGGGGCCGAAGTGCGGTTGCACGGACAGGTGGTGGACGAGGCGCTGCGCGCCGCCCAGGAGTACGCCCGGCGCACGGGCGCGGTGTTCATCCACCCCTTCGACCATCCCGATGTGATCGCCGGGCAGGGCACGGTGGGGCTGGAGATCCTGGAGCAGTGCCCCGAGGTGCGCACCATCGTGGTGGGCACCGGCGGCGGCGGGCTGGTGGCCGGGATCGCGGTGGCGGTCAAGGCGGTGCGGCCGGATGTGCGGATCGTCGGGGTGCAGGCGGCGGGCGCCGCCGGCTATCCGGCGTCGCTGGCGGCCGGGCACCCGGTGTCGGTGCCGGCACCGGCGACGATGGCGGACGGGATCAAGGTGGGGCGGCCCGGCGAGGTGCCGTTCCGGATCGTCCGACGGCTGGTCGACGAGGTCCACACGGTCTCCGAGGACCAGCTGTCCAGTGCCCTGCTGCTCTGCCTGGAGCGCGCGAAGCTGGTGGTGGAGCCGGCCGGGGCGAGCCCGGTGGCGGCGCTGCTGGCCGCGCCCGGCTCGTTCGAGGGGCCGGTGGTGGCGGTGCTGTCGGGCGGCAATGTGGACCCGCTGCTGCTGCAGCGCGTGCTGCGGCACGGCATGGCGGCGGCGGGCCGGTATCTGTCGCTGCGGCTACGGCTGACGGACCGTCCGGGAGCGCTGGCCGCACTGCTGGAGGTGCTGTCGGAGTCCGACGCCAACGTCCTGGACGTCAGCCATGTGCGCACCGATCCCCGGCTCGGGCTGACCGAGGCGGAGGTGGAGCTGCACCTGGAGACCCAGGGGCACGAACACTGCGCCGCGGTGGGCACGGCGCTGCGCCGGGCGGGCTATCTGGTCATGTCCTGACACCGGTCCCGTTACCCGGCGCGGTCCCTTTTGCGGAATGGACCCCTTTGCGGAGCGGAATGGCCCGGGCGTACGTAAAATTCTGTATTACGTCACCCAACGGGGAGAACCTCCATGCCAGGCGCTATATACGCCGAGGGTCTGGTCAAGACCTTCGGCGAGGTAAGGGCTCTGGACGGCGTCGATCTCGATGTGCCGGAAGGTACCGTGCTGGGCCTGCTCGGCCCCAACGGAGCCGGCAAGACCACCGCCGTGCGTGTGCTCACCACCCTGATCAAGCCCGACCGCGGCACGGCCGTCGTGGCGGGCATCGACGTGCTGAAGAAACCCAACGAAGTCCGCCACTGCATCGGCCTGTCCGGCCAATTCGCTGCCGTCGACGAATATTTGACGGGTCGGGAAAATCTCTGCATGGTCGGCCGGCTCTATCAGCTGAGCGGGCGCGAGGCGAAGGCGAGGGCGGGGGAGCTGCTGGAGCGCTTCCACCTCGCCGACGCGGCCGACCGTCCGGCCAAGACCTACTCCGGGGGCATGCGCCGCCGGCTCGACCTCGCCGCGGCCCTGGTCGTCAGCCCGCCCGTGATGTTCATGGACGAGCCCACCACCGGGCTCGACCCGCGCAATCGGCAGCAACTGTGGGAAGTCATCCAGGAGTTGGTGGCCGGCGGCACCACGCTGCTGCTCACCACCCAGTATCTGGAGGAGGCCGATCACCTCGCCCATGACATCGCGGTCGTCGACCACGGCCGGGTCATCGCGCGCGGCACCTCCGACCAGCTCAAGGCGTGCACCGGTGGGGAGCGGGTGGAGGTCGTGGTGCACCGGCGCGCGGACATCCCCGTCTCCGACGAGGTGCTGCGCGGCTTCGGCGAGGGAGAATCCGCCGTGGAGTCGCACACCCGCAAGATCACCGTTCCGGTGTCGGGCGGCGCCAGGCTGCTCGCCGAGATCATCCGCGAGCTGGACGCGCGCGGCATCGAGATCGACGACATCGGGCTGCGCCGCCCCACCCTGGACGACGTCTTCATCTCGCTCACCGGCCATGCGGCGGAGAGCGGCGAGGGACGACGGCCGGAAGGAGCCGTGTCATGAGCGCTCAGAGCGCCGGTCCGGTGTCCAGGAGGGCGATGCCTCAGGGGCGCGGTGGCGTCGGCCAGTCCGTGCACGACTCCCTGGTGGTCGCCAAGCGCAATCTGATCCGGATGATGCGGATCCCCGAGGTGGTCGTCTTCGGCCTGGTCCAACCGATCATGTTCGTGGTGCTGTTCAGCTATGTCTTCGGCGGCTCCATCGCCGTCGGCGGCAACACGGACCCCTCGGCCTACCGGGAATTCCTGATGGCCGGCATCTTCGCCCAGACCGTCACCTTCGCCACCGCGGGCGCGGGCGCCGGGATCGCCGACGACATGCACAAGGGGCTGATCGACCGGTTCCGGTCGCTGCCGATGGCGCGGGGGGCCGTGCTCACCGGCCGGACCCTCGCGGACCTGGTGCAGACCGCGCTCACCCTGGTGGTGCTGGCGGTCGTCGCCACCATCGTGGGCTGGCGCATCCACCATGGCCTCCCCCGGGCGCTGGCGGGCTTCGCCCTGCTGCTCCTGCTGGGCTATGCCTTCTCCTGGATCGGCGCGCTGATCGGGCTGACCGTAAGGACCCCGGAGGCGGCCACCTCGGGCGGGCTGATCTGGCTCTTCCCGCTGACCTTCATCTCCAACGCGTTTGTGCCGTCCGGCAACATGCCGACGGTGCTGCGGGTGATCGCCGAGTGGAATCCGTTCAGCGCCACGGTGCAGGCCGCCCGGGAGCTCTTCGGCAATCTGCCGTCCGGCTATCCGGTGCCGGCGGCCTGGCCCATGCAGCACCCGGCCTGGGCGTCGCTGCTCTGGTCGGTGCTGATCATCGCGGTCTTCCGGGGACTGTCGGTGCGCAAGTACCGGTCGGCCACGGCGTGATCATGGTGCGGCCCCGGATCCCTGGGGGATCCGGGGCCGCGCTGCGTTTCACCGTGCCGCACCGCGCGAGCGGCGCGCTCAGCCCGTGTAGGGCTTGGCGTCCAGGATGCGGACCTTGGCCTTGCGGCCGTTCGGCAGCTCGTACTCGGCGTCCTCGCCGATCTTCTTGCCGTTGACGCCGGTGCCGAGCGGCGACTGGGGGGAGTAGGTCTCGATGTCCGAGCTCGCGTACTCGCGGGAGGCGAGCAGGAACTTCACGGTGTCCTCCGGGTCGCCGTCAAAGGCGATGGTGACGACCATGCCGGGGGCGACCACGCCGGTGGCGGCCGGTGCCTCGCCGACCTTCGCGTTCTCGAGCAGCTGGGTCAGCTGGCGGACGCGGAGCTCCTGCTTGCCCTGCTCCTCCTTGGCCGCGTGGTACCCGCCGTTCTCTCGCAGGTCACCTTCCTCGCGAGCCGCCGCGATCTTGGCCGCGATCTCGGTGCGAGCGGGACCAGACAGGTACGCCAGCTCGGCCTTGAGCTGGTCGTACGCCTCCTGAGTCAGCCAGGTGACGTTGTCGCTGGTCTGGGTCACAGGTGCTCCTCGTCGGTGCTGGGGGAAACTTGGGGTCACTGGACACAAATGAACGCCCTACTCAGAAGGGTGCGCCTTCAAAGGTGGGCGAAACCACGAGCCTAACAATTCCGTCCGGAATGGGGGAAGAAGTCGGCGGGTCAAACCGCGCAAGAATTGCGTCAGGGCTGGTCAGGGCGTTGAGCGGGGCGAAGATCAGCGATCGCCGACGGGGTGGCAGCCCTCGAGGTCCGTGGCGCTCGCCCGGGCGGTGGTGCGCAGCGTGACGAGCTGGGTGAAGTGTTCCTCGCGGCGCTCGAGGGTCACCTCCTTGCGGGCGACTTCCTGGTGGTCGGCGTCCAGCGACCGCAGGATGCACACCCCGGTGGCGTTCTTGTCCTTGCGGATCTCCAGGACCGCCTGCACGCTGTTGTCGGAGATCGTCTGGGACCGCACCAGTTGTCCGCTGACATCCGTTTTGGTGATGTAGTGCACACCGGCCCAGCCGATGAAGCCCAGCAGACCGAGCCCCAGCACCGACCCGACGATCTTCAGCTTGCGGTCGGCACGTGCGTCCGCCGAGCGGCCGTACCGGCCCTCGGGCAGCGTCTCGCGCTCCGCAGCCATGATCGCTCCTCCTGTGGGTCACCGTGGGCCCTGCCGGGCCGAATATGTGAACGCGGAATGAAACGGCTCCCGCTTCGGTCACTATAGGAGGCGTCTGACAAGACCAGTGACTGAGGATCGAGCCTTGACTGAGCAGCTGCGAATGATGGCCGTTCACGCCCACCCCGACGACGAGTCGAGCAAGGGCGCGGCCACGATGGCCAAGTACGTGTCCGAGGGGGTGGACGTGCTGGTCGCCACCTGCACGGGCGGGGAGCGCGGCTCCATCCTCAACCCCAAGCTCCAGGGCGATCCCTACATCGAGGAGCACATCCACGAGGTCCGCGCCAAGGAGATGGCGGAGGCCCGGGACATCCTCGGCGTCCGGCAGGAGTGGCTGGGCTTCGTCGACTCCGGGCTGCCCGAGGGCGACCCGCTGCCGCCGCTGCCCGAGGGCTGCTTTGCGCTGCAGGACGTCGAGGAGGCGGCGGAGCCGCTCGTCCGATTGATCCGCGAGTTCAAGCCGCAGGTGATCACCACCTATGACGAGAACGGCGGCTATCCGCACCCCGACCACATCATGACCCACAAGATCTCGATGGTGGCCTTCGAGGCGGCGGGTGACCCCATGCGCTACCCCGAGGCCGGCGAGCCCTGGCAGCCGCTGAAGCTCTACTACAACCAGGGCTTCAACCGGCCCCGCACCCAGGCCCTGCACGACGGCCTGCTGGCCCGTGGCCTGGAGTCGCCGTACGGGGAGTGGCTGGAGCGCTGGGACGAGATGGGCCGCGAGCGGACCCTGACCACCTATGTGCCCTGCGGTGACTTCTTTGAGATCCGGGACAAGGCCCTGATCGCGCACGCCACCCAGATCGACCCGGACGGCGGCTGGTTCCGGGTGCCGATGGACGTCCAGCGGGAGATCTGGCCGACGGAGGAGTACGAGCTGGCGAAGTCGCGGGTGGACACTTCCCTCCCCGAGAACGACCTCTTCGCCGGCATCCGCAACAATTGACCCCATGATGAGCGCGACTGCCTCCCTCGCCGCCACCCACCTGATGCCGCTCGCCGCCAAGGACCTGGACCAGAACAAGGTCACGCCCGGGCTGCTCGGCTTCGTCATCTTCGCCGTCATCGGCGGCGCGGTGTGGCTGCTGATGAAGAGTATGACCAAGCAGCTGAAGCGGGTGGACTTCGAGGAGACGGCGGAGGCGGAGGCCCCCGCCGCGGCCGCGGCCGACGCCAAGGGCGGCGGCACCACCTGACCGTACGGGCCGGTTCGCCGGCCCGTACGGTCCAGGGGGTGTCCGGTGGGCGGACACCGCGGCACCGCCGCGGTCAGCGCGGCAGGACCGCCACGATCTCGCGGGCCCGCCGCCCCGGCACCATGCCCAGGCGCCATGCCTGCCAGCCCTCCTCCGGCTCCACGCCCCGCTCCAGCACCAGGGCGAACGCCTCCGCGCACTGCTCCAGCGCCGGATCGACCACCCAATCGGCCTCGCGCAGCTCCTGCCGCAGCCCCGCCAGCTCCTCCTCGGCCACCGCCGTGCCCACCACCGAACCGCCCGGTGACGCGAACGGCAGCAGGGTGCAGCGCAGGAAACGCGCCCAGCTGTCACCGCGCCGGTCACCGATGCCGGCGAACAGCCGGGACGCCTCCGTCACCAGCTCCAACGCCTGCGCCGCGCGGCCATTGCCCGCGTCGATCACCGCCAGCTCCACACAGGACCACGCCTCGCCGTGCGCCACGCCCACCCGCTGGAAGTCCAGCCGGGCATCCTGCAACAACTGCCGGGCGAACCCGCTGTTGCGCAGGGACCCGGTCTGCGCCGCCCGCTGATCACGGGTGACCCGCGCCGCATGGTGCCGGGCACAGGCCAGCCCATACACATCGCGCATCCGGTTGAACATGGTGCGGGCCCGCTCCAACTCCCGCAGTGCGGCCGCCAGATCGCCGAGCTCCTCCAGCGACTGGCCGAGATAGAAGAGCGTCCACGCCTCGCCGCGCGCGTCCTCGTGCTCCCGGTGCCGGGCGGCCGCCGTCCGCAGGCCGTCCGCGGCGGCCGAGGCGTCACCGGCCACCAGCCTGGCCCGGGCCAGCTGGGTCAGCGCCCAGGCCGCGCCCCGGCCGTCCTGCGTCCGCCCGTACAGCTCCAGGGCCTCCTGGAACTCCTGCTCGGCCTGCTCGATCCGGGCCATCCGCAGCAGCACCTGGCCCAGCTGGAAGTGCGCCCACGCCTGGCCGTGCACGCTCTCGCTCTCCCGGTGCAGCTCCAGCGCCACATTCAGCAGGTCGAGCGCCTCGGCCAGCCGGGTGCGGTCCCGCTCCACCGCGCCCAGCGCATGCATCGTCCAGGCCCGGTCGCCGCCCAGCTCCGGAGCCGACTGCAGCTCCAGCGCCTCGCGCAGCTTGGCCGCCGCCTCCTCGAGCTGGCCCTGGTGTTGCAGGGTGATGCCCAGATCGCGCAACGCCCGTGCCGCGCCCGCGGTGTTCTGCGCGTTGAAGTACAGATCCACCACCGAGGTCAGCGTGGTACGGGACTTGTCCAGCTCGCCCAGCTGGCGTGCCGCCACACCCGTACGCCACTGCACCGAACGCATCAGCAGTCCCTTGTCCGTGGCCTGCGTCAACTCGCTGAGCTCGCCCAGCCGGTAGAGATCGCCACGCAGCAGGCAGTAGTCGCACAGGGCGCCCAGCAGATGCAGCACCGCCGCCTGGTCCACGCCCTCGGTATGCCGCAGCGCCGCCGTGATGAAGCTCGACTCGTCGTCCAGCCAGCGCAGCGCCGAGTCCAGCGAGGTGAAACCATGGCCGCCGGCCGCCCCCTTGACGAACATATCGGCCCGCGTCGACGTCTTGCCGTCCACCATCCGGATCACCGAGTCCGCCAGCTCCGCATAACTGAGGATCAGCCGCTCCTGCGCCGCCCCCCGCTCCTGCTGCGGCTCCTCCTCGTGCAGCCGGGCATGCGCGAAATCGCGCACCAGGTCGTGCATCCGATAGCGGCCGGCCCGCACCGGCTCGATCAGCCCGGCCCGGGCCAGCAGCGTCAACTGCCGGGCCGCCTCCGGCTCTTCGGCCGCCAGCAGGGCCGCCGCCGCGGCCACGCCCAGCGAGGCCCGCCCGGCCAGCGCCAGCCGGCGCAGCAGTCGGCGGGCGTCATCGCTCTGGTCGATATAGCGCAGCCACAGGGCCCGCTGCACCGGATCGGACTGCCCGGCCGCCCCCAGCTCCGCCGCCAGCGACCGCGGGCTCCGGCCCCCCAGCGAGGAGCCCGCCACCCGCAGCGCCAACGGCAGACCCGCACACAACTCCCGCACCTGGGCAAGGGATTGCGGATCATCCGGGCCCGGCTCCTCGGCCACCTCCCGCAACAGCTCCCGGCTGTCCGCCTCGTCCAGCGGGCCGACCTCCAGCTGGTGCACCCAGGCCACCAGATCCGCCGGCAGCGACAGCGGCTCCCGGGCCGTGACCAGCACCAGGGAGTCGGAACGGTCCGGGATCAGGGTGCGCACCTGCCCGGCGTCCGAGGCGTCGTCCAGCACGATGGTGACCGGCAGCCCGGTCAGGTGCTGGTGATACACCTCCGCCAGCCGCTTGAGGTGCTGCTCCTGCGAGGAACGCTCCCGGAACAGCAGCTGATCACGCGGTGCGCCCAGCCGGTTGAGCAGGTGCAGCAGCGCGTCCCGGGTGGGCAGCGGGGGCTCGCCCTGGCTCTCGCCGCGCAGATCCACCACACACGCACCGCGGAACTGGTCGCGCAGCTGGTGCGCCGCCCGCAGGGCCAGGGCGGACCGCCCGGACCCCGGCGGCCCGTGCAGCACCACGATCGTCGGCTTGGTCTCCGTGCTCGCCCGCGCCTGGTGCACCCACTGGGCGATCTGGCCGAGCTCCGTGCGGCGACCCGCGAACGGGCCCTGCGCCTCGGGCAGATCGTCGAACGAGCGGGCCAGCACATTGCGCCGCCGGGCCGCCGCACTGCGGTCCCCGCCGCGCAGCTGCGGCCCGTCCTTGCCCTGCTTGGCGCTGCCTGCGCGGCTGGTGCGGGTGCTGCCCTGCAGCATCCGCTGCTGGTCCAGGAACGGCCGGATGCCCCGCACCTCGACCGCCGTCAGCCACTGCAGCCGCAACTGCTCGGCACCGCCCGGCTGCCCGCGCTTCCCGGCCCGCCGCTGCGCGGCCGACCAGTGCCCGGCCGTCAGCTTGGCCACCGTGGCCACCGAACCGGCCACCCCCACCACGACACCCGCGCCCACCGCCGGGCCCGCGGAGACGCCGAAGCCCAGGTCCGAACCGACGGCCGTGGCCGCCGCCACCACCGTCACCAGCAGCGGTGTGCCGAGCGCGGGCCCGGACAGCGCGGCCGCCAGCGGGCGCCGCTGGGCCGCCTCCTCATCCAGCGCGCGCAGATACCCGCCGTACTCCTCGGCGGCCGCGCCCGCCAGCGCCTCCAGCTCGCCCTGGGCCCGGCGCAGCAGCGCCCCGCCGTCCGTACGGCCGCTCGAACGGCGCACCTCTTCCTCGACCGCCCGCTTCAACAGGCCCTCGACTTCCGCACGGTGACCCTGCCTCAGTGCGGGCGGCGAGCTCTGCATTCCGTTCCCCCTCGATCAGCGATTGCCACGGACACACCAGTCTTCCGTCTCCGAGCCATTTCCGGCAGGCCTGTGGATAACTCATCCCGGGGTCCGGGTGCGCAAGGATGGGGCCATGCCGAACCACCTGGCGCACGAGACGTCCCCCTACCTCCTGCAGCACGCCGACAATCCGGTCGACTGGTGGCCCTGGTCGCCCGAGGCCTTCGCCGAGGCCCGCCGCCGGGACGTGCCCGTGCTGCTGAGCGTCGGGTATTCGAGTTGTCACTGGTGCCATGTGATGGCGCACGAGAGCTTCGAGGACGACGCGACGGCCGCCTACCTCAATGAGCACTTCGTCTCCGTCAAGGTCGACCGCGAGGAGCGGCCCGACGTGGACGCCGTCTATATGGAGGCCGTCCAGGCCGCCACCGGCCAGGGCGGCTGGCCCATGACCGTCTTCCTCACCCCCGATGCCCAGCCCTTCTACTTCGGCACCTACTTCCCGCCCGCGCCCCGCCATGGCATGCCGGGCTTCCGGCAGGTGCTGGAGGGGGTGACGGCCGCCTGGGCCGGCCGCCGGGCGGAGGTCGGCGAGGTCGCGGGCCGCATCGTGCGGGAGCTCGCGGAGCGCGCCCCGGCCCTGACGGGCGCCCGGCCGCCCACGGCCGACGAGGCGCACCTGGCCCTGCTGGGGCTGACCCGCGACTTCGACGCCACCCACGGCGGCTTCGGCGGGGCGCCCAAGTTCCCGCCGTCCATGACGCTGGAGTTCCTGCTGCGCCACCATGTCCGCACCGGCTCCGAGGCTGCCCTGGACATGGTCCGGGCCACCTGTGAGGCAATGGCCCGCGGCGGGCTGTACGACCAGCTCGGCGGGGGGTTCGCGCGCTACTCGGTGGACGCCGGATGGGTGGTGCCGCACTTCGAGAAGATGCTCTACGACAATGCCCTGCTGTGCCGGGTGTACGCCCATCTGTGGCGGGCGACCGGCTCCGGGCTCGCCCGGCGGATCGCCCTGGAGACCGCGGATTTCATGGTGCGCGAACTGCGCACCGCCCAGGGCGGGTTCGCCTCGGCGCTGGACGCGGACAGTGACGACAGCAGTGGGCGGCATGCCGAGGGTGCCTATTACGTGTGGACGATGCGGCAGTTGAGGGAGGTGCTGGGCGAGCGGGACGCGGAGCTGGCCGCCTTCCACTTCGGGGTGACCGAGCAGGGCACCTTCGAGGAGGGCGCGTCCGTGCTGCAACTGCCGGACAGCGAGCGGCTGCTGGACGCCGAGCAGCTGGCCTCCGTGCGGCAGCGGCTGCTGGCGGCGCGGGAGCGGCGGCCCCGGCCGGGCCGGGACGACAAGGTGGTGGCCGCCTGGAACGGGCTGGCCATCGCGGCGCTCGCGGAGACCGGTGCGTACTTCGACCGCCCGGATCTGGTGCAGGCCGCCACGGACGCCGCCGATCTGCTGGTCCGTACCCATATGGACTGGCAGGCCCGGCTGTTCCGCACCTCGCTGCACGGCGTCGCGGGCTCGCACGCGGGTGTGCTGGAGGACTACGCGGATGCCGCCGAGGGGTTCCTGGCGCTCTCCGCGGTCACCGGCGAGGGGGTGTGGGTCGACTTCGCCGGACTGCTGCTGGACTCGGTGCTGATCCACTTCATGGACGACAGCGGTGCGCTGTTCGACACGGCCGACGACGCGGAGGCCCTCATCCGGCGCCCGCAGGATCCGACGGACAACGCCGCGCCGTCCGGCTGGACGGCCGCCGCCGGTGCGCTGCTGACCTATGCCGCCCTCACCGGCAGCGCCCCGCACCGGGAGGCGGCCGAGCGCGCGCTCGGTGTGGTGCGGACGCTCGCCCCCAAGGCGCCGCGGTTCACCGGCTGGGGGCTGGCGGTCGCCGAGGCACTGCTGGACGGCCCCCGCGAGGTGGCGGTCGTCGGCTCGTACGACGACCCGGCCACCCGCGAACTGCACCGCGCCGCGCTGCTGTCCACCGCCCCCGGACTGGCCGTCGCGGTGGGCGAGCCGGCCCCGGGCACGGCGGCCGAGGTGCCGCTGCTGGCGGACCGGCCGCTGCTGGACGGCCGCCCGGCCGCGTATGTCTGCCGGAACTTCACCTGTGACGCACCAACGGACGACCCCAAGGCGCTGGCGGACCGGCTGACCGGCTGACGCGGCCCTGGATGCTGAACGGAAAATCGATCTTCGGGAGGGCAGACGGCAGCATCCGGGCCGC
>NZ_JBDJPF010000083.1:0-20794 GCF_054957865.1 Streptomyces xingningensis | reverse complement strand
GGGGGGGGGGGGGGGGGGGGGGGGGGCGGGGGGCGGGGGGGGGGGGGCGGGGGGGGGGGCGGGCCGCGGCCCCCCCCCCCCCGCCCCCGCGGGCCGGGCGCGCGCGGCCGGGCGCCCCCCCCCGCCCGGCCCCCCCCCCGCCCCCCCCGCCGGGCGGGGCGCGCCCCCCCCCCCCCCCCCCCCCGGCCCCCCGCGCCCGCTCGCCCGTGAGCCCGGGCCCGCTCTGCCATCGCCGCCCGGCGCGCGGGATCGGTGAGGAGGGGGCTCACCGCGTCCCGGAGCCGGCTGGCGGTGACGTCGCCGAGCAGGGCGACGGCGGCCCCGGCCTCCTCCAAGTGGCGGGCGTTGTGCGCCTGTTCGTTCCCTGCCGAGGAAGCGAGGGGGACGAAAACGGCCGGTTTACCGAGGGCGGTCAGCTCGGCCAGCGTCCCGGCCCCGCTCCTCGACACGACGACGTCCGCGAGCGCCAGGACGTCGGGGAGCTCCGGGCCGACGAACCCGGCGAGGTAGTATCGGCCGGCCGTCGGCGCGGGCAGGGCCGCTACGTGCCGCCGAAGCTCCTCGACGTTGTCCGGGCCGCACTGATGGATCACGTTCGCCCGCTCCAGCAGCCAGGGCAGCGCGTCTCGAACGATGCCGTTGATCTGCTGGGAACCCTGCGCGCCGCCGGTGACGTACACGGTCGGCAGCCGCCGGTCGAAGCCGTGCAGACCCAAGGCTTCCACTGCCTTGTCCGGGCGCCCGGCCAGCACCTCAGGCCGGATCGGGTTGCCGGTGACGACTGCCGCGCCGCGTACCGCCTCTGGCAGGAGGGGCACCGTGGACTCCGATGACACCGCGATCCGCGTTGCCGAGCCTGCAAGCTTCCGGTTGGCCAGGCCCAGGCGCACCGTCTGTTCGTGCAGCACCAGCGGGCGCCGGCACATACGGGCGGCCAGGCCGGCCGGGACGGCGACATAGCCGCCGGTGGCGAGGACCACGTCCGGCCGGAAGTCCGCGACCAGCTTCCTCGCCTGGGCCACGCCGAGCGGGACCCGGGCCATGTCCTTCATGTTCGCCGCCGACATCATCTTGAGCGGGTTGCTTGAGCGGCGGATCTTCCCCGTGGCCACCGTGGCGAACGCGACGCCTTCAGCAGGCGCGACACGTGCCTCCAGGCCATCGGCAGTGCCGATCCACAGGACGTCGAGGGTTCTGGCATCGGCCGACAGCCGATTCTGCAGGGTGCGGATCGCGGTGAGCGCCGGGTAAGTGTGGCCGCCGGTGCCTCCCCCCGTGACAATGAGACGGAAGGCGTCGGTGGAGCGGTGTTCACTCTTCACCTGGCGCACCCTACTGGCTTCAACGGACTTGGAACTAAATAGGACTTGGTCAGGTTGGCGCTGGGGCGGGGATGGGTCGTTGCCGATGGCCAAGGCCGTATCCTCATCCAACGCCGCAGAGACAACGACCTGTGGGCACTTCCGGGCGGGTGCCATGGACCCGCGCCACATCATCGCGTACAACGACGGCGAGGTACGCCTCAACCCCCCTCCGGGAACACCCGCTCCCCCGTCCCCGCCACCCGGATCGCGATTGCCTCCACCGGGCAGCCCTCGGCGGCCTCCCGGACTTCTTCCGACACCGCCACCTCCGGCGCCACCGGGCGGGACTTGTGCGCCGGGTCCAGGCGGAACGCGGCGGGTGCCAGTGCCGCGCACTGTCCCGACCCCACGCACGCCCCGCGGTCCACCTCGATGCGCCAGCGGGCGGCGGGCATCACTCCACCGCCTCGTGGCCGCGCGAGTCCACCGCCCCATGGCCGCGCGGCAGGTGGATCATCTTGTGCTCCAGGTACTCCGCGAAGCCCTCCGGCCCGAACTCCCGCCCGAGGCCTGAGCTCTTGTAGCCGCCGAACGGCCCCAGTACGTCGAGGCTGAAGGTGTTGACGCAGTACGTACCGGTACGCACCCGCCGGGCGATGTCGATGCCCCGCTGGTCATCGGCCGTCCAGACGCTGCCGGACAGGCCGTAGTCGGAGTCGTCGGCGATGCGGACCGCCTCCTCCTCGCCCTCGTAGGGCAGCAGGCAGACCACCGGCCCGAAGATCTCCTCCCGGGCGACCCGCATGGTGTTCCGGACGTCGCCGAGGAGTGTCGGCTCCACGTACCAGCCGGTGCCGGGCTCGGTGGGCCGTCCGCCGCCCGCCAGCACCTTGGCGCCCTCCCGCCGTCCGAGGCCGACGTACTCCAGCGACCGTTCCCGCTGCCGCCGGGTCACCAGCGGGCCGATCTGGGTGGCCGGGTCCAGCGGATCGCCGACGATCAGCGCGTCGGCGGCGGCCGCGAAGCGGTCGGCGTAGTCGGCGTAGCGGTCGCGCGGCACCAGCACCCGGGTCTGCGCCACGCACGCCTGGCCGTTGTTCAGCCAGGCGTTGGGCGCGATGCCGGCGACGGCCGCGTCCGGATCGGCGTCCGGCAGGACGATCGCGGCGGACTTGCCGCCCAGTTCCAGCGTGACCCGGGTGAGGTGGCGCGCGGCGGCCGCCATGACGCGGCGGCCGGCGGCGACCGACCCGGTGAACGACACCTTGTCGATGCCGGGGTGGCCGACCAGGTACTCGCCGGTCTCCCGCCCCGCGGGCAGGATCGACAGCACCCCCTCCGGCAGCCCCGCCTCGGTGACGATCTCCGCCAGCAGGCAGGAGTCCAGCGGGGTCTCCGGCGCGGGCTTGAGCACCACCGGGCAGCCCGCGAGCAGCGCGGGCGCGAGCTTCGCGGCGGCCGTGAACTGCGGTACGTTCCACGGCACCACGGCCGCCACCACCCCGACCGGCTCGCGGCGCACCAGCAGCGGCCCGAGCGCACCGGCCCGCCGCTCCTCGTACGGGAAGTCCCGGGCGACCCTGATCGCGCCGTCCCACACCATGACCGCGCCCAGCGCCTGCGCCAGGACGCTCCAGGAGCAGGGCGAGCCGTTCTGGGCGGAGATGAGCTCGGCGATCTCCGCGTGCCGGGCGGTCAGACCGTCCTTGATCCGGGTGACGATCTCGATCCGCTCGGCGAGCGGCCGCCCGGCCCAGTCGTCGAACGCCGCGCGGGCCGCCCGCACGGCCCGGTCGACGTCGGCCGGGGAAGCGTGCGGCACCCGGCCGATGACCTGCTCGGTGTGCGGCGAGACGACGTCGATGACCGCCCGGGAGGCGGGCTCGGCCATCACCCCGCCGATGAAGAGCCGTTGCTGCTGTCCATACTCGATATCTGACGCCACGTCAGTTGTGATACCAGCTCCACCCCGGCCGGACAATGGCCCGCGGGGCAGCCCACCCGGCGGCGCCCGGTAAAATGCCGGGGACAAACTCACCCAGCAGCCCCGCGCAGCGGCCCGGCGGCCCGGCAACACCACCGAGAGGCACCCACCCATGGTTCCCCACCCCGCCGCCCGCCGGGCCCTCGCGGCCACCGCCCTCGTGCTGCTGGGCGGCATTGCCGCGCCCAGCGCCTTCGCCGACGCCACTCCGGGGTCCCGGGCCTCCGCGCTGTACGGCAGCACGGATCCCAAGTTCGACGGCGTCTTCCGCCAGTCCCTCGCCTTCCTCGCCCAGAACGCGACCGATGTCACTCCCGCCAAGGAGGCCGTCGACTGGCTGGCCGGCCAGCAGTGCGCCGACGGCGGCTACCCCGGGTACCGGGCCGACACCACCAAGCCCTGTGATCCGCAGAAGGACGAGTTCACCGACCAGACCGCCACCGCCGTGCAGGCCCTGGCCGCCGTCGGCGGGCGCAGCGAAAACGTGCGGAAGGGCCTCGACTGGCTCAAGGCCCACCAGAACACCGACGGCGGCTGGGGCATGAACCCCGGCGCGATCAGCAACGCCAACTCCACCGCCGCCGCCATCGGCGCCTTCGCGGCCGCCAACCAGGACCCGGCGAAGGCCACGGCCAAGAGCGGCAAGAGCCCGTACGACGCCCTGCTGTCCCTGCAGTTGGGCTGCGGCACCAAGGAGACCGGCACCAAGGGGACCGGCGCCTTCGCCTGGGCGCCCCAGAAGGGCGAGCTGCCCGCCAACGACTCCGCCACCGCCGCCGCCCTGCTCGCCGCCCAGGGGCACGGCTTCCTCGTCCAGCCCGCGGGCCAGGACGACAAGCCGGTCAAGGCCTTCGACTGCCCCAGCGGAAACGACAGGCCCAAGCCGAAGGACGCCCCGGCCGCCGCCGACGCCGCGGCCGCCTACCTGGCGAAGCGGCTGGACGCGAGCGGCGGGCACCTCGAGTCCGCCATGCCCGGCGCCCCCAAGGGCCCCGACTTCGGCAGCACCGCCGATGCCGTCCTCGCGCTGGCCGCGGGCGGCCACCGCACGGCCGCGGCGGGGCCCCTGAAGTGGCTCCGGTCCAAGGACTCCAAGGCGGCCGAGTGGGCCAGGGGCGACTCGGGCAAGGGCGACCCGGCCCGGCTCGCCAAGCTGGTGCTCGCGGCCCATGCCGCGGGCGCCGACCCCCGCGACTTCGGCGGCACCGACCTGGTGTCCCAGCTGAACGCGACCGGCCCCAAGCCGGACACCGCGGCGGCCAACGCCGAGGAGAAGAAGGACGAGAGCGGCACCACCTTCAGCGTCTGGTGGTTCGTGGGCGTCTTCTTCGTCGCCAGCATCGGCGTCGGCTTCCTGATCAGCAGCCGCCGGAAGAAGCAGCCGTGACGGCGGTACCCATACGCACCCTCCGCGCGGCCGGCGCCCTGCTGATCGCCGGGCTGCTCACCGTGCTCCTCGGCGCACCCGCGCAGGCGGTCGGCTACCGCTACTGGTCGTTCTGGCAGTCCGGCGGCGGCAAGGGCTGGACCTACGCCACCCAGGGCCCGTCCCAGGCACGGCCCGGCGACGGCGATACGGTCGGCTTCCGCTTCGCCGTGAGCGCCGACTCCGCGAACGCGGCCGCGCCCCGCACCGCGCCCGGCTTCCCCGCGGTCTGCGACCGCACCCCGGCCAAGGACGGCAGCAAGCGGGTGGCGGTGGTCCTCGACTTCGGCACCCCCGCCGACGCTCCCGGCGGCGAAGCCCCGCCCCCGGCCCGTACCGCCTGTGCGCGGGTCGGCACGGATGCGAGCGCCGGTGATGCGCTGGCGGCGGTCGCGGGGCCGCTGCGCTACGACTCCTCGGCGCTGCTGTGCGCCATCGCCGGCTACCCGAAGACCGGCTGCGGCGAGCAGGTCGGCGCGCGGAAGGACTCCGCAGGCGGCGGGGACTCCACGGACACCGGGGATGGCGGTGGCGGCGGGGACGGCGGCCCGTCCGTCGGTCTGATCGCCGGTGCCGCCGCCGTGGTCGTCCTCGGCGCCGCCGCCATCTGGCAGACCCGCCGCCGGCGCGGATGAGCGGCCCGTACGGGCGCACCCGCGAGCTGCATGCGGGCGCGTGGTGGATCTGGGCGCTGGGGCTGGCGGCCGCCGCCTCCCGCACCACCAACCCGCTGCTGCTGGGCCTGTTGACCGCCGTCGCCGGATATGTGGTGGCGGCCCGGCGCACCCGGGCGCCCTGGGCGCGTTCCTACGGGGCGTTCCTCAAGCTGGGTGTGGCCGTGATCGCCATCCGGCTGGTTTTCGCCGTGCTGCTGGGCTCGCCCATTCCCGGCACCCACACCGTCCTCACCCTGCCCGAGGTACCGCTGCCCGACTGGGCGCGCGGGGTGCGCATCGGCGGGCGGGTCACCGCCGAGGGGCTGGTCTTCGCGCTGTACGACGCGCTGAAGCTGGCCGCCCTGCTGACCTGCGTGGGCGCGGCCAACGCGCTGGCCAGTCCGGCCCGGCTGCTGAAGTCCCTGCCGGGCGCGCTGTACGAGGCGGGGGTCGCGGTGGTCGTCGCCATGACCTTCGCACCCAACCTGGTCGCGGACGTCCAACGGCTGCGTGCCGCACGGCGGTTGCGGGGCCGCCCGGACCGTGGCCCGGCCGCCCTGCGCCAGGTCGGGCTGCCGGTGCTGGAGGGTGCGCTGGAGCGGTCGGTCGCCCTGGCGGCGGCGATGGACGCGCGCGGCTACGGCCGCAGCGCCGAGGTCCCGCGCGCGGTCCGGCACACCACCTCGGCCCTGACGCTGGGCGGCCTGCTGGGCATCTGCGCCGGCACCTACGGGGTGCTGGCCGACCAGGGCGCCGGCTACGGGCTGCCGCTGCTGCTGGCCGGACTGCTCGGCGCGCTCGCCGGGCTCCGGCTGGGCGGGCGCCGCTCGGTCCGCACCCGCTACCGCCCGGACCGCTGGGGCCCGCGGGAGTGGCTGGTGTCGGGCTCGGGCGCGGCGGTGGCCGTGCTGCTGGTCTGGACGGGCTCGGCCGAGGCAACGGCCCTGCATCCGCCCGCCGTGCCGCTCACCGCACCCACGCTGCCGCTGTGGCCCGCCGCCGCGCTGCTGCTCGGGCTGGCGCCCGCGTTGCTGGCACCTGCTCCGGGCGACCACCGCGCCCCCGAAGGAGACCCCCCGCAGTGATCCGCTTCGACCAGGTCTCCGTCACCTACGACGGCGCCCCCACCCCCACCCTGCGGAACGTCGGACTCACCGTCCCCGAGGGCGAGTTGTGCCTGCTGGTGGGCCCCTCCGGGGTCGGCAAGTCCACCCTGCTCGGCGCGGTCAGCGGCCTGGTGCCGCACTTCACCGGCGGCACCCTGCGCGGCCGGGTCACCGTCGCGGGCCGTGACACCCGCACCCACCGGCCGCGCGAACTGGCCGATGTGGTCGGCACGGTGGGGCAGGATCCGATGGCCCACTTCGTCACCGACACCGTCGAGGACGAGCTGGCCTATGGCATGGAATCCCTCGGCCTGCCCGCCGACACCATGCGCCGCCGCGTCGAGGAGACCCTCGACCTGCTCGGCCTCGCCGACCTGCGGGCCAGGGCCATCGCCACGCTCTCCGGCGGGCAGCGGCAGCGCGTCGCCATCGGCTCGGTGCTCACCACCCACCCCAAGGTGCTGGTCCTGGACGAACCGACCTCCGCCCTGGACCCGGCCGCCGCCGAGGAGGTGCTCGCGGTGCTGCAGCGGCTGGTCCACGACCTGGGCACCACCGTGCTGCTCGCCGAGCACCGGCTGGAACGCGTGGTGCAGTACGCGGACCAGGTCATCCTGCTCCCCGCGCCCGGCGCGGCCCCGCTCATCGGCGACCCGGCCGAGATCATGGCCCGCTCGCCGGTCCATCCGCCGGTCGTCGCCCTGGGCCGGATCGCGCACTGGTCGCCGCTGCCGCTGTCGGTGCGCGATGCGCGCCGCAGGGCCGCGCCGCTGCGCGAGCGGCTGGCCGCCGCGCCGCCCCCGGCCGCGCCCGCACCGCCCGCGATACCCTCGGCGCCCGTGCTGCCCCAACCCCGCCCGCGCGGCGGCCTGTTGCCGAGGGCCCGGCGCCCGGCGGCCGAGGCCGTGCCGCCCGCCGCCGAGACCACCGGGCTCTGGGTGCACCACGACCGGCACCAGGCGCTCCGCGAGATCCGCCTGACGGTGCGGGCCGGGGAGGCCGTGGCGCTGATGGGCCGCAACGGGGCGGGAAAGTCCACCCTGTTGCGCACCCTGGTGGGCCTGCACCGGCCCGCGCGGGGCACCGCGCTGGTGGGCGGGCTCGTCCCGCACCGCACCGGCCCGCGCCAACTGCTGCGCCGGGTCGGCCTGGTGCCGCAGGAGCCCCGCGACCTGCTCTACGCGGACACGGTGGCCGCCGAGTGCGCCGCCGCCGACCGCGACGCGGACGCCGCGCCGGGCACCTGCCGGGCGCTGGTCACCGAGCTGCTGCCGGATGTCCCCGACACCACCCACCCCCGCGACCTCTCCGAGGGCCAGCGGCTGGCGCTCGCCCTCGCCGTGGTGCTCACCGCCCGGCCGCCGCTGCTCCTGCTGGACGAGCCGACCCGGGGTCTGGACTACGCGGCCAAGGCCCGCCTGGTCGAAATCCTGCGCTCGCTGGCGGGCGAGGGCCATGCGATCGTGCTGGCGACGCACGATGTGGAACTGGCCGCCGAACTGGCGCACCGGGTGGTCATCCTCGCCGAGGGCGAGGTCGTCGCGGACGGCCCGACGGCCGAGGTCGTGGTCTCCTCGCCCGCGTTCGCCCCCCAGGTCGCCAAGATCCTGGCTCCGCTGCCCTGGCTCACGGTGCCGCAGGTGCGGGGCGCGCTGGAAGCGCTGGAGGGAACGCCATGACCCGGGCCGTCCGGCTGGGCCCGCGCTCGGTCGTGGCGCTCACCCTGGTCTCGCTGACCGGCGTGGCCGCCTTCGGCTGGCCGCTGCTGGCCGCCGACTCCGGCCTCGCCCACTCCCAGGACGCGCCCTGGCTCTTCGCCGCCCTGCTCCCGCTGCTCCTCGCGGTGGCGGTCGCGACGATCGCCGACACCGGCCTCGACGCCAAGGCCATCGCCATGCTCGGCGTACTGGCGGCGACGGGCGCGGCGCTACGGCCGCTGGGCGCCGGAACGGCGGGCATCGAGCCGATGTTCTTCCTGATGGTGCTGTCCGGGCGGGTCCTCGGCCCGGGCTTCGGCTTCGTCCTGGGCGCGCTCTCGATGTTCGCCTCGGCCCTGCTGACGGGTGGCGTCGGCCCCTGGATGCCGTTCCAGATGCTGGCCATGGGCTGGGTCTCCATGGGCGCCGGCCTGCTCCCCGGCCCCGGCCGGCTGCGCGGACGCGCCGAGCTGGCGATGCTCGCGGCCTATGGCGCGGTGGCCTCCGTCCTCTATGGCGCGGTGATGAACCTCCAGGGCTGGCCCTATATCGGCTCCCTCGCCTCCGGCATCTCCTTCGTCCCCGGCGACCCGCTCCCCGACAATCTGGCCCGCTTCCTCACCTACTGCCTCGCCACCTCCCTGGGCTGGGACCTCCCGCGCGCCCTGGTCACCCTCACCGCCACCCTGACCCTGGGCCCGGTGGTCCTCAAGGCGCTGCGCCGGGCGACCCGACGAGCGGCCTTCGACGCACCGGTGGGGTTCGGGGAGGCGGGGTAGGAGGCTGCGGTTCAGCCCAGCTGCCAGGACCGAAGGCGGCTGGCGATGTCGTAGACGGTGAGCCGCAAGGCCCGGACGTCGTCGATCAGTTGCTTCCATTGCTCGTATGGGGCATCGACCGTTTCGCCGGACGCTCGGATGTACGCCACGGCAACGCCGTAGCCAAAGAATTCATTGCGGGCGGGCAGCGGCCGCAACAGCACTATCGCGTCGAACAGCGCCGCCGCACGCCAATAGGTGTCCGGTGAGTCCTCGTCCAGGCTCGGGGTGTTCACCCGGTGCCTGGCCACGGCGGCGGCCAGCCCCGAATAGTCGCGTACCTCGAGGTTCTTGCCGAGCAGCTCTTCCTGGCGCTCGAGAAGCCAACGATGGTCGATGAGCAGTTCCAAGGTCAGGCCGCCCTGCGGTCAGCCGATGCGACGGTGGAAGGGACGGGACCGAAGTCGCGGTCGAATGCCTCGGCGAACCCGGGTCGCGCGATGGCTTCGCGGAATGCGTCAGTGGCCTGGCGCAGGCCCTGCTGGTTCTCTTCCTCGACCGCCAGCTGCGCAAGGTAGGCTCGAACGCTCATGTTGCGGGCAGCGGCCAAGGCCGCGAAACGGTCCCGCGTCTCGGTATCGATCTTGACAGTGGTGTCAGTCATGCCCCGAGTATGCGCCCGCCACTACCTCCACGAATACCCACGGCGGGAGAAGCACTCTTTCGGGTACCCCGGACACGCACGCCACCTACAGCCGCTGAATGATCGTCCCCGTCGCCAGCGCCCCGCCCGCGCACATCGTGATCAGCGCGAACTCCCCGTCCCTGCGCTCCAGTTCATGCAGCGCGGTGGTGATCAGCCGGGCGCCGGTCGCCCCGACCGGATGCCCCAGCGCTATCGCGCCGCCATTGACATTGACCTTCTCCAGGTCCTGCTCGAAGACCCGCGTCCAGGACAACACCACCGAGGCGAAGGCCTCGTTGATCTCCACCAGGTCGATGTCCCGCAGCGACATCCCCGCCTTCCCCAGCACCGCCCGGGTGGCGTCGACCGGCCCGTCGAGGTGGAAGTGCGGGTCGCTGCCGACCAGCGCCTGGGCGACGATGCGCGCCCGCGGTCGCAGCTTCAGGGCGCGGGCCATCCGCTTGGACGCCCACAGCAGAGCGGCGGCGCCGTCGGATATCTGTGCGGAGTTGCCCGCCGTGTGGACGGCCGTCGGCATCACCGGCTTGAGCCCGGCGAGCGCCTCCATGCTGGTGTCCCGTAATCCCTCGTCCCGGTCGACGAGCCGCCACATGCCCTGCCCGGTGAGCTGTTCCTCCTCGGTCGTCGGCACCTGGACCGCGAAGGTCTCCCGCTTGAAGCGCTCCTCGGCCCAGGCCCGGGCCGCCCGCTCCTGCGAACGCAGGCCCTGGGCGTCGACGTGTTCGCGGGTCAGTCCGCGCTTGCGGGCGATCCGCTCGGCGGCCTCGAACTGGTTGGGGAGGTCGACGTTCCACTCGTCCGGGAAGGGCCGGCCCGGGCCGTGTCTGGATCCGCTGCCCAGCGGGACGCGTGACATGGCCTCGACGCCACAGCCGATGCCGATGTCGATGACCCCGCCCGCGATCATGTTGGCGACCAGGTGGTTGGCCTGCTGGGAGGAGCCGCACTGGCAGTCCACGGTGGTGGCCGCGGTCTCATACGGCAGGCCCATCGCGAGCCAGGCGGTGCGCGCCGGGTTCATCGACTGCTCGCCGGCGTGGGTGACCGTGCCGCCGACGATCTGCTCGACGCAGTCGGGCTGGATGCCGGTGCGGGCCAGGACTTCCCGGTAGGTCTCCCCCAGCAGATAGGCGGGATGGAGATTGGCCAGCGCGCCCCCGCGCTTGCCGATGGGGGTGCGTACGGCTTCGACGATGACGGGCTCGGCGGCCATGGCTCGTCCTCTCCTCGCGTCCGCGGGACGACCCGGCGCCCACGAACCTCGGCCGAACTGGTACGAGTTCCACTTCTGTGCGCAGTCTTATGACTGCAACCCCCGGTACGCAAGGGTTGCGCAAAGTGGCCCTCGGGCAACAGATGGCGTCACCTCCCTTGCCAGGTTCCGGTCCCACGGTTAGCGTCGGACCCCACTTCTGACGGCCCATCAGACGATGGGGTGGTCATCGATGACCTGCCCAGCCCTTCCCGAAGGCTTCGACTTCACCGACCCGGGCCTGTACCACCGGCGGGTCCCGCTGCCCGAGTTCGCGCTGCTGCGCCGCACCGCCCCGGTGTGGTGGAACGCCCAGCCGCACGGGGTGGCGGGCTTTGCCGACGACGGGTACTGGGTGGTCACCCGGCATGCGGACGTCAAGGACGCCTCCCTGCGGCCGGACGACTTCTCCGCCGCCCTCAACACCTCGATCATCCGCTTCAATGAGCACATCCGCCCCGAGAACATCGACGCCCAGCGGCTGATCATGCTCAATATGGACCCGCCCGAGCACACCCGTATCCGCCAGATCGTCCAGCGCGGCTTCACCCCGCGCGCCATCCGCGCCCTGGAGACGGCGCTGCGCGCCCGAGCCCAGGCGATCGTCACCGCGGCACTCGACCACGGCAGCGGCGACTTCGTCACCGACATCGCCTGTGAACTGCCGCTGCAGGCGATTGCCGAGCTCATCGGCATCCCCCAGCGGGACCGGGCGCGGATCTTCGACTGGTCGAACAAGATGATCGCCTATGACGATCCCGAGCTGGCCGTCACCGACGACACCTCCGTCGAGGCCGCGACCGAACTCGTCGGCTATGCGATGACCCTGGCGACGGCCCGGGCCGCCTGCCCGGCCCAGGACATCGTCACCCAGCTGGTGGCCGCCGAGGACCAGGGCAATCTGCGCTCCGACGAGTTCGGCCTCTTCGTCCTCCTCCTCGCCGTCGCCGGCAACGAGACCACCCGCAACGCCATCACCCACGGCATGCACGCCTTCCTCACCCACCCCGACCAGTGGCTCCTCTACCGGCACACCCGCCCCGCCACCACCGCCGAGGAGATCGTCCGCTGGGCCACCCCGGTCACCGCCTTCCAGCGCACCGCCACCCGGGACACGGAACTCGGCGGCGTACGCATCAACGCGGGCCAGCGGGTGGGCCTCTTCTATGCCTCCGCCAATCACGACCCCGAGGTCTTCGCCTCCCCCGAGACCTTCGACATCACCCGCGACCCCAACCCCCACCTGGGCTTCGGCGGCGGCGGCCCCCACTTCTGCCTGGGCCGCTCGCTGGCCGCACTGGAGATCGACCTCATCTTCGGCGCGATCGCGGACACCATGCCGGGGATCCAACTCGCGGGCCAGCCACGGCGGTTGCGGTCGGCCTGGCTGAACGGGATCAAGGAGATGCGGGTGCGGTACGGGTAGCCGAGTCCGCCATCACAGCCATCACAAAGCCCTCACACGGACCAGGACCGCAGCCGACCCGCAGCCGCCCGCAAGGTGAGGCTGCCGCCGCGCAGACCGTCGACCAGCTCGGACATGCCCCCGGTGGGCGGCTTGACGGGCTCGCCCGACTGTCCCATATAGCGCATCGCCAGCGCGGAACCGACCACGCCGTTGTAATCGCTCAGCGGCTGGGTCACGACAAACATCTGCAGCAGCACTGCAGCACGGACCGGGGTCTCCAGGTAGAAGGGTTCCCCGGCGTGGAGTTCGTACATGTGGCGGTACACGGCAGCCGCGAGCGCACCCCAGTCGTCGATGCCGATCTCCCTGCCGGTCTGCTCCTCGACCCGCTGGAGGGTTTCCTCGATCCAGCGAGCATCGATACGCAGGAACATCAGCGCTGCCCCACCCCGAATGCCTCCTCGAACTCCGGCATCAACGCGATCACGTCGTCCGTCAGGCCGGAAACGAAGGACTCACGGTCCGGATCGACTTCACTCTCGACCAGCCCCGATACGTACGCCTGAACGGTTACCCCATTGCGCTCGGCCCGCGCCTTGAGCAATTCATGAGTGCGGGCTTTCACCCGGACATTCAACTGCCTCTGGTTGGCTTCCATGAGCGGAGGCTAGCAATCGCTAGGGGCATCCGCGAGATTCCCGTCAACCGGATAGCCACTTGTCACCTACTCCGGTGCGCGCCGAGGGCGCCTGACACGGAGCACCACAGTGGCCCGGACCCTACGCTGTCACCGCTCACCAAGCTCATCCGCGCTCTGGGCACTTCGGAGGCGAGACCTGACGATGAATCACAGCCGATGGAAGACCCTGCGCGAGCGCCGGTATGCCGAAGGGCTCACCGAGCCGGATGACGTCACTGCGGCACGCCATGAGATCCGGCTGTCCATGGCGCTCGCTCAGGCCGTGTACCACCGACGGACCGAGCTCGGGCTGACCCAGGCCGACCTCGCCGTACGCGCCGGCCTCAGCCGGCCGGTCATCTCCCGCATCGAGGGCTCCGACTCCATACCCACGCTGCCTCTGCTCAACAGGCTGGCCCGGGCGCTCGACACCTCCCTCGATATCGCGCTGGACAACGGCAACACGCGGGGCTCCTTCACCGCACACCGCGCCGACACGGTCCGACCCGAGGGGTAGCGAACAAGCCCGCCGGGCCAGACAGCCGCACCGCTACAACCACAAGAGCGGCGAGCGCCGCAATCGCGCTCGCCGCTCCCACCCGGCCAGGCGGTCAGCTCTCCATGGGAATGTGCATCCGGTGCACCTCGGCGAGGTACTCCCGCTGCCGCTCGTTCTGTCCGGTGACGGACACCCCGCCGCGCTCGAGCACGGCGATGGAGATGGGCAGCACCCCGTCCAGCAGGCTCCACAGCTGCCCATGGCTGCTGACGGTCCGCCAGGCCAGCATCTTCCTCACCAGGGCGGCGAGTTCGGGAACCTCGATCTCATACAGCTCCCCGAGATCGGGACCCAGACCACTGGGCTTCTCCAGCACACCGGCGACCGCCTCGAGCACGGCAACATACAACTGCCCCACCCGGAGGCCGGGATTCCAGACCGTCTCGCCCTCGATTTGGAAGATATAGCTCAATCCGTCCACCTCACCAAGATCTTGACCTCGGGATACTCACCCCGCAGCTCCTGAACCCGCTGCTCCACCAGCCTACGCAGCTCCTGACTCGTGCCGCGCTTTTCGAACCAGAAGCCGATCGGAGCCGTCTCATAGTCCTTGATGTACTGGCGAGCCCTGAGGTAGCTGGCGACCTTCTTCCCGACATGCTTGTTCACCCAGTTTTCGGGATTGATCCTCGGGTCGGTGGCATCCTTCTCCTCCCAGAGCACTCCACCATCGATCACATCGATGTCGGTGATGGTGTCGGAGAAGTCCGCCGGGTTTTCAATCTTCGAGTTACGGTCACCTTCGTTGAGGTGGTACTTCCCGTCGGAACCGAGCTTGGCCCGGTCCCCGCTGTGGGGGAAGGTCACCTCCCCGCACGGATCGACATTCGCAGCGGACTTCCGGTTGCCGCCGTGCATCGCCCGGGCCCCGTTGCCCGCCTTGAGGCAACCCGGAGGCCTCTCCGGAGCGGGCTTCTCGGCCTTGGCCTTCTCGACGACCTTCCGCAGCCGGTCGAGGGTGCGCTTGCCCCACTCGGCCCGCTCGAAGAAGTGCGAAATACCGGAACCGACCTTGGCGATGGCACTGACGACCGACTTGAACTTCAGGAAGATCGTGAAGTAGCCGGCCACGTCGACCAGACCCCACAGGCAGCTCTCGACATCGCCCTGCCCGAAGCACCGCTGGACGTTCTTGACGCCCAGCACCTCCAGCAGAACATCGGCGCCGTTCTCCTTGATCCAGTCGACAACGCTCATCGAGGCGGCCTTGTAGGCCGCCCGGTAGTCGTCGACACAGGTCTGGCCACAGGCCTTGAGGAGAAGCGCCTCATCATCGGCGCCCGGCTCGGCCCCGGCGCCGCCGGGAACCCCGACCACCCCGGTTTCCATGGCCTTCTTGCGCTCCGCCTCCTGGCGGGCACGCTCATCGGCCTCGGCCTTGGTGGCCGCCGCGTTGGCCTTGACCGCCTCGTCCCTGGCATTGGCCGCCGAACCCTCCGCGGCCGTCGCATACTTGTCCGCCCGGTCGGCGGAACCCCGGGCGGCCGATGCGTCGGACTCGGCGGACGTGGCCGCGCTGCGCGCACTGCCGGCGTCCTTCTCCGCGTCGTCGGCACTGTTGCGCGCCGCGGCCGCGTCGGATTCCGCGCCAGTGGCGGCTCCGTCGGCCGCGAAAGCGTCGTTGTTCGCTTGCTCGTTGTACTTCTTGGCGTTGGCCTCGGCCCGAAGGGCGGCCGCCGCGGCGTCGGTTGCCTGCGCCGCATAGCCGCGTGCCTCCGACAGGTACCGAGCCGCCCGGGCCGCGTCCTCGGCGCCCTTCGCCGCCGCTTCGGCCGCCGCCTTGGCGTCCTTGGCCGCCTTGGCCGCCAGCTCCCTGGCCTGCTTGGCCGCGCGGGCCGCTTCGTCCGCCTTGGCCTTGGCCGCGGCAGCCTGCTGCTCCGCAAGGGACTTGGACGTCTGTCCGACGATGACGGCCAGCCCGGCCGAGGAATCGGACTCCCGATAGGGGCTGCCGAGCCCGATGGCTATGTCCGCCGGCTTGGCGACCGCGGCCGCGGCATCACGGGCATCGGCGGCGGCCTGTGCCGTCGCATATGCATGTCCGGCCGTTTCCGCGCTGGTCGCCGCCGCCTTCTTGGCCTCGTCCTGGGCCGAGTTGGCCTCGGTACGGGCCTTGGCCGCCTGCTCCGCCGCCTTCTTGGCCTCCTTCTCGGCGTTCCGGACATTCTTGGCAGCCTGCTCGGAAGCCTCGATGGCGTCCGCGGCCGCCGCATGCGCCGTCGCCACCGCGCCCCGCGTGGTGGCCGCGTCGGCCGCGGCCCCGTTGGATGCCGCGCGGGCCCGCTGCGCCGACCCGTTCGCCTTGACCGCGTCCGCCCTGGCGGCAACCGCGGCGTCGGTCGCCTCGTCCGCCGCCGTGCGCGCCTTGGCCGCGGCGTCCGTGGCCTCGGCCGCATCCGCCTTGGCGTCATTGGCCGCGCTTCTGGCGTCCTTGGCAGCGTCGGTGCCCTCCGCCGCCGCCGCGGCGGCCTCCAGGGCCTTGCTGCGGGACACCGCTGCGTTCTGCCTGCGGGCGGCCTCCTCCGCATTCTGGCGAGCCAGTGTCGCCCTGTCTTCGGCGTCCTCGGCCGCGGTCGCCTTCTCGGCCGCCGTGCGCCCGGCACCGTCCGCCCGGCCCCGCGCATCAGCGGCCACGGTCTTCTGTTCCTGCGCCCGCTTGTCGGCCTCGGCGGCCTTGTTGCGCTGAGCGTCGGCGTCCGCCCGGTACTTACGGGCGTTCTCCCGCTCCTTCTCGGCGATGGCCCGCTTCTCGCTCGCGTCCTTCGCCGCATCGCGCGCGGTCGTCTCGGCCTTCTCGGCCGTCGCCTTGGCCGCCGTCGCCTTGGCCGCGTTCGCCTTGGCCTCCTCGGCCTGCCTGCCCGCCGAATCAGCCGCCGCCTTGGCCTGGGAAGCCGCTTCCTCCGCAGCAGCCCGGTGGTACTCGGCCTGGACCGCATGCGCCTGCGTCTCCGCCAGCGAGGCAAGGGTCTTGCTGTCACCGACCGTGGCATTGGTCGCCTTGGACGCCGTCAGCGCCGCCTTGGAGGAGGCCTCCGTCGCGGCCGCCGAGGCCTTGGCGATCTGCGCCGCCTGCTGGGCGTACTCCAGACCCCGGCCCCGCGGCGCCCCGGCCGCATCCGCCGCCCGCGCCGCCTCGTCCTGCGCCGCCGAGACCTTCCCGGCCTCGGCCTTGGCCGAAGCCGCCGCCTGACCCGCCCGCTTCGCCTCGGCACCCGCCTGGGTCTTGGCCTGCTTCAGGGTCGCATCAGCCTGGCGGAAGAGGGATGCCGGGGGAACCGAATTCCCGTGGCGTCGCTGCTCCTGCTGGTACTTCTGCCAGGTGAGGATCGAATTCGCTATCCACGCCTGCCCGGAGGCCTTGACCATGGCGTCCGTGGCGGTCCGCATATCGCGGACGGTCTGTATCTGCGAATTGACGATGGCGGTCCGGGACTTGGCCTGACCGGCCAGTTCCGCCTGCCATTCCTGATGTGCGGCACCGATGACGGGGCCCATCACCTTGTATGGATCGAAGGGGGTGCCGACATCGCACGCGGCCCAGCGCATCTTGAGTGCCTCGGCCTCGGTACGGAACTCGACCGTCCCCTCGTCGGGAGCCTTCTGGAGATAGCCACCGCGTTCGATGAACGCGCGGTAGTCACCCGGGCCGCTCCCCGCACCGAGCAGGAAGTAGATCTTCTTCGCGTACTCGTCGAGCCCTTCGGAAACCTTCTGGGCCTGCTCCTTGGCCGCCGCGGACTCCTCCGGCCGGCTGTACTGGAAGGGGATGTACTCGATGAGGTACTTGCGGATGGGGTCACCGAACTCCGGGGCCCGATACAGATCGTTCTGTTCCAAATAGGTCTTGCGGAACGGCTCGACCGTCTTCGCCCAGTCGTCGTACTGGGAATCCCACACCTTTACATAGGAGTTGATCTGGTCCTCGTCCCGGAACGAAGCCTCGCGCAGCGGGCCGCCGTATGACCACAGTCCGCCTTTCACGGCTTCATGGAGGTCGTTCTCCGAGCCGGTGAGCAGCTTCTCCGCCGTGGCCTTGGTCTCGGTTCCGCCCCGGTTCAGGAGCCCCCCTACCAGGCAACGGTCCTCGCGGACCTGGGTCCCCAGGCCGGCGTTCGGGCTGGGGTCGCCATCATCGGCGCGAAAGTGGGGGGACTTGGACGAGGTCCGCTTATGGGGGTCCGATGGTGCCGCTTCGGCAGCCACGGTCAGCGTCATCGACGCCACCGTGGCGAGGGCTATGCCTCGTAGCACTGGGGGCAGAACGCGTTGCGTTCTGCCCCCAGTGCCCGATTTTCCGCCTCTGAATCTCGTTCTGCGCACGTTGCCACTCTCCAGGTGCCGCGCCGATGGGATGAATCATGAACAATCCCCGTGTGCACCACAGTTGGGCACATGTCCCGACGGCACCTACGGAGACATTCGGATCTTCATCCACGGCGACCGGCTACCGGTACCTCCTCAAGGAGGGGGCCGCTCACCCTGGGCTTGCGGGTATCAACTCCGCATTTGTGCAAGGATCGTGCAAAGAAAAGATCTCGACACCTCGTCGATCGGGGTTACCCTCAGCCGAGGCTCCGAGGCAAAGACCTCACATGGCTCGTGGGGGTGGGAATCATCGCAGCGACAACAGCAACTGCCGCCATAACCGTGCAGATCGTCGACGACGAGGTCCTGGTCAGGGCCAGTATCCGCACGATGCTCAACACCGTCGCCGACATGACCGTAACCGCCGCATGCCCGACCGACGAGGCCGTCGCCACCGCCCGTTCACAACGGCCGGACGTGGTCCTCCTCGGCCTGCACACCCCCGCCGCCGCAGGACTCACCGCGCTCCGTCAGCTGCGCCGCCTGGACAAGCCTCCCCAGGTGGCGATCCTGACCGGCATCGACAACGACCGGCACATCCGCGAGGCCCTCCGCCTGGGCGCCACCGGCTTCCTGCTCAAGGACACCGAACCGGACGTCCTGGCATGCTCGGTACGCGCCCTCGCCACCGGGGCCGGATGCCTCTCCGCACCCCTCATCCGCCTGCTGAGCCGGCATGACCCCCGCGACATGACCATGGCCCAGCGGTGCGGACTCGACCGTCTCTCGGCAAGGGAGCGCCAGACGCTCGGCCTCCTCGGCCAGGGCCTCACCAACGCGGAGATCGGCGAGCGGATGAACATCAGCATCACCACCGTCAAGGACTACGTCAAAGCGGTCCTCACCAAACTCGGCGTGACCAACCGCGTCCAGGCCGCGGTGCTGGCCGCCCGAACGGGCGTGATCCAGTGAGCGGCCCAAGAGGTATGGCTGGCGCACCGAAGTGACAGCTCCTCGGTCTGCCCGGTCAAAGGCCCAAGACCACGCCAACTTTCACCAGACGTATGAAATCGCCCAACCGATGTGTCGTCGTGACCAGTACGGTGCAAGGGGCAGAGCTCTCTCGAAGGACTATCACGGCGGCGGATCTTCCGACCTCGATACAGTTCTCCGGCTCTCCACCGCTGGAGTAAGAAGACTTCTGCCATACAACAGTTGAGGACATGGTTCGGCCTCTCACATTTCCCGTGCGATCCGATGGATCACATCCCGTGATTCGTTGATACCCAGCGCCGACTTGCCGACCCTTTCGAACCGCCCCCGGTATCGCACCAGTTGTGAGGCTTCGTCCAGGATGATATTGCCGTGTGCAGTGTCCAACTGGACCGTGTCGAGCTGCGACACTGCGCCGCCCATGTAGAGCATGGAGTTACCAGCACCCGCAAAGTCCTCGGCATCGAAGGGAACAACGCGAACATCCACATTGCCCCGCTCCGTCATCGACAGGATGTGCTCCAGCTGCGCCCTGGCGATCCGCCTGCCACCAACCCTGATACGCAGCGCGGCCTCATGGACGATCACATCGAGTCTGACCGCTGCAACGCCTTCGATGACGGCCCGGCGTTCCATCCGGAAGGCGATGTACGCCTCGAGGATCTCCGCGGTCAACTCGGCACCGACATAGGAAAAGACCGCCCGCGCGTGGTCCCGGGTTTGCAAAACTCCGGGGATATGGGCGATTTCAACTGACCTTAGGTGGGCAGAGTGATGCTCCAGCTCTGCAAGGTCAAGCAACTGTGGCGGCACAAGACCCCGGTACTTCTCCCACCATCCGACTCCCGGCTTGCCAGTCATGCCGACGAGCGCATCCACGAGTTGCCGATCGCCGCATTGATACTGCGCCGCCAACCGACGAAGCCGCTCCTCGCTGATCCCGAAGCGACCCGACTCGATGTGACTGATCTGCGTCTGGCTCGCACCGAGCAGGGCAGCAGCATCACGTGCCGTCACTCCCGCGGCTTCCCGCAACCTGCGCAGCTCCACACCGAGCCGTACCTGGCGCGCAGTTGGGTTGTTCCTCGGCGGCATGCTGTCCTCCCCATGAGCCACTGCTGCATGCCAGCCTCCCACGATCCGCGGCCGTCCCGGCAAGCCGTGGGTAAAGCTTGATACGTATCAACCATTACCCCTATCGTCTGTGGCGCACCTCTCACGTGGGATTGCGGCCGCATCCGGCTGTCTCAACTCATGCGTGTCGCCGGTAAGTCGGAAGTGCAGCCCTCGAGGCCGGAGGGTCAAGCCACCGCACAGTGGGTGCCTGTTCGCTGCCACTCCTGGAATCCACCACACAGAGAGGCACGCCCTCATGACCCAGCCAGCCTGGCCCTCTGGGGCCGTACCCCACTCGTACACGGCCTTCTGCCCCGCCCTCCCCACATCACCGCGCATCGCACGCGACTTTGTCGCGTCGGTGCTGCACTCGTTGGAGCTCGATGCGCTCATCGGCACGGCGACGCTCTGTACATCGGAACTGGTCACCAACGCATGTGTCTACGCACCCATGTTGGGCTCCCTGCTCTGGCTCACCGCCCAACCCGGGTTCGTACTCGTGACCGTTTACGACGGCAGCCCGATCAAGCCCGTTATCGGCCTTGCTCCCCCTGTCGCATCGCAGGAAGAACACGGCCGCGGTCTACAGCTCGTTGCCGCACTGGCCGACAGATGGGGTACTTACCCAAGCACGCATCCGGGGCTTGGAGGAGTCGGAGCAAAGGGAGTTTGGTTCGCTCTGTCGACCGGATAAGCCCGGATCTCCCCGGAGAAGCTTCCACCCCCCGACAACCGGAACCCGGGGGGGGGGGGGGGGGGGGGGGGGGGGGGGGGGGGGGGGGGCCCGCGCGGGGGGCCGGGGGGGGGGGCGGGCGGGCGGCGGGCCGCCCCCGCGCGCGCGCCCG
>NZ_JBDJPF010000082.1:0-21644 GCF_054957865.1 Streptomyces xingningensis | reverse complement strand
GTGCAGAAACACTCCACACCCAGCCCTGACCCGCACTCGCTCCAACCCGCACCCGGAAACGGTCTTCCGATGCGGAGGGCCGCCGCGTTCAGCCCGCCTGCGGCCGGAGCGGACGACTCACCCCACCTCGAGTACCGCCTTGCCGTGCAGGCGCCGCCCCAGCAATAGGTCCACCGCCTCCTCCACGTGGTCCCAGCCACCCCGCCATGAGACCTGCGCGTCCAGCTCGCCGGACGCGACCCGGGACGCCAGCCAGGTCAGGTCCGGCGCCAGGTCGCGTACCGCCAGCAGCGTGAAGGTGACGATGGAGCGATCGTGCCGCTCGGGGTCCGCGAACAGGGCGCCGTACGGGAAGCTCTCGCCCTCGTGCGAGGAGTGCCCCACCGCGACCAGCGTGCCGGACGGCACCAAGAGGCCGTGTGCCTCGACTAGTTGGGAACCGCCCACCATGTCCAGCACCCCGTGCACCGGCGCGGCGACCTCACTCGGCGCGGCGACCACCTCATGCGCCCCCAGCGCGCGCAGGCCGTCCCCGTGCGTGGCGGGATCGCCCGTCGATGCGATGACGTACGCCCCGCCCTTCCGGGCGAGTTGAACGGCGTACCGGCCGACACCGCCCGTCGCGCCGGTGACGAGGATCCGGCGTCCGAGGAGGGGGCCGACCCGGTGCAGGGCCCGCAGCGCGGACGCGCCCGCGACCGGCACCGTGCTGATCGCACCGAGGTCCGCGCCCTCCGGCACGATGCCGATCATGTCCGTGTCCACGGCGCGGAGTTCGGCCCAGGCGCCGTTGGCGCCGAGGGTGACCACGGGCGTACCGGCCGCCGGACCCGAGCCGTCGGCGGCGGCGTGCTCGACGTACCCGGCGGCGTCCCAGCCGAGGACCGCACCTTCCGCCGCGTTGGGGATGCCGATGCGCACCTCGCCGTAGTTGAGCGATATCGCGGTGACCCGGACCAGCGCCTGGTGCGGGGCCGGTACGGGATCGGGGGCCTGGCCGAGGCGGAGCCCGGCGGGCTGGGTGGGGTCGACGTGCAGAGCGCGCATATCGGTACGCCTTTCGGTGAGTCGAGGGCCTGAGTCAAGGGCTGACGGCACAGTTATGCCACTGAGTGGCACGAGCCCGCAAGTGGCATTCGCGCCCTGGTACGCTCGCGGCATGAGCACCGCGCTGCCCCCGCACGACCCCGACCCCCGGCTTCCGCTGCGTGAACGCAAGAAGCAGCGCACCCGGCAGGCGCTGATCGACTCGGCACTGCGGCTGTTCACCGAGCGCGGCTTCGACAAGGTGACGCTGGACGAGCTCTGCGAGACGGTGGAGGTCTCCAAGCGGACCTTCTTCCGCACGTTCAGCAGCAAGGAGGACGTGGCGAGCGCGCCTCTGCAGGACCTGTGGCTGGCCTTCGTCGACGACCTCCGGACCCGCGACCCGGAGGGCGGCCCGCTGCTGGAGCTGCTCCAACGGTCGCTGTTCGCCGCCCTGGAGCAGATGACCGCCGAGGGGTGGTCGCAGCGGGCGCGCCTCAGCTACCAACTCACCGAGCGGACACCCTCGATGAAGGCGCACGGCCTGCATTTCTGTGAGGAGGTCACGCGTGAGGTGCTCGACGTCCTGCGCCGTCGCCTGGCTCTCGGCGAGGACGGCGACCTACGGCCCCGGCTGGCCGTGGACCTGCTGGTCGCGGGCTTCCACTGCGCACTCGCCGCGTGGACGGCGACGCCGGGCGCACCGGACCGCGAGGAGCTCGCCTCCCGGATGCGGGAGGCGTTCGCGGCGGTGCCGGGGGCGTTGACGATGCAGGCGGCGCTGCGGAAGTGACCCCGTTCGCATCGGCAATGCGTGTGGATCGGTTCGCCGGATGGGCCCTCCTGCGCGTATGGCTGCCGCCTACAGTGACCGTATGAACAAGAAGCTCGTGATCAAGGTGACGGCGGGTGCGGACGCGCCCGAGCGGTGTTCGCAGGCGTTTACGGTGGCGGCCGTCGCGGTGGCCAGCGGGGTCGAGGTGTCGCTGTGGCTGACCGGGGAGTCGTCGTGGTTCGCCCTTCCGGGCCGGGCGGCGGAGTTTGAACTGCCGCATGCGGCACCGCTGCCGGAGCTGATCGAGGGGATCCAGGCCGGAGGCGGAATGATCACGGTGTGCACGCAGTGCGCGGCGCGCCGGGGCATCGAGGAGAAGGACTTGATCGCGGGGGCACGGATCGCGGGGGCGCAGGTTTTCGTGGGGGAGATCATGGCGGAGGGCGTACAGGCGCTGGTGTACTGAGCGGCCACGGGCGGGGCTCGGTCACGCCACCAGGCCGTCGCTGCGTCATGGTCGAACTCGGCCAGTGAGTCGGGACATCGTCTGCTCGTATGCCGTGCATGACTTGCCCAGCAGTGCCGCCGCCGGGCTGATCTCGGCTCGCTCCAGCCGGGACAGCGGCGAGCGCCTCTTGGCATGATCGGCGCGGAATGGCTTACTGATCGGCGGAACCGATACCGCATACCGGGGGAAGTCATGGACGAATGGATACCCGAACCCGACGACCGGGTGACCGTGCTGGCGGAGCAGCAGCGGCTGGGCCGCTGGCGGACGGGGGCGGCGAATGTGCAGGGCAGCTTTCGCAAGCAATGGGGTGATGCGCGGCTCCACTTGTACGAGAACGGGCTGATCGTCACCGCTCCCGAGAACTCCGAGTGGCTGTACCGCTGGGAGTCGACGACGGTCCTCCAGCACCTGACCACGCTCAACGGCAAGATGCAGGATGCCACGTACACACTGATCGGTCCGGACGGCGCCGCCCTGACGGTCGGGCGCGGCGGCAACGGGATCTTCCGCCGTGAGTACGAGCGATTCGGAATCACGTCGTACACCCGTGGTCCCTGGGTCGTGTACGAGCGTGCGTGGGGTCCGGAGATCCAGAAGGGCGTGGCGAGCGCACAGTGGCCGACGACGGTCGAACGGCTGCGCAGGGGCGAGACGGTGATGTTTGGTCGCATCAGCGTCGACCACCGCACGGTGACGATAGGGAAGAAGAGCGAGAGCTGGACGCGGATCGCCAAGGTCCGTACCTCGAACGGGAACGTGTTCCTCGAGGACGCCCGCGGACGGGGATTGCTCTTCACCAGTGCGTCCAAGGTCCCCAATCTCCATCTGTTCCTCGCGTTGGCGGACCAGTTGCGGGGCTGACCCCGCAGGGGCGTTCCCTCGGAGGCCGGAAGTCATCCGTGTTCGCCCCCGCTTCGTCGATGCGCTGGTGTAGGGCTCTCAGGCGGCAGTGGTCAGGGTCTTCTTGCTGGCGGCGGCCGGGGTGGGAGCGAGAGTCCGCCCGGCGGTGCGGCGGCCGTGGATGTTGTTCGCGATCACGGCGGTGAGGGTGATGGCGACGCCGGTCAGCTCGGCGATGGTGGGCTGGTGGCCGCGGATGGCCTGGATGGTGAAGGCGGTGATGGGGACCAGGTTGATGAACAGGACGCCGTTGGCGGGGCCGAGGGTGCGGGTGGCGTGGTTGAAGGCGAGGATCGCGACGGCGGTGGCGGGGATGGCCATGTAGAGGATCTGCCACCAGCCGGCCGCATAGTCGCCGATGCCGGGGGTGGGAATCCAGCCGATGGCGCCGGCGGTGAGGGTGACGATGGCGATGGTGAGGGTGCCCAGGACGCTGGTGACGGCGGTGTAGCGCAGGACGGAGAAGGCGGGGAAGCCGGCGGCGCTGGTGGTGTAGATGATCCAGCCGATGACGCCGGCCAGGATGAGCAGGCCGCCGGGGCCGATGCCGCCGGTGAAGACGGCGAGGGGGTTGCCGTTGCCCAGGACCATGGCGACGCCGGTCAGGGCGAGCAGGACCAGGCCGAGGGTGGTGGCGGTGGGGCGCTTCTTGGTGCGGGCCCACATCACGATGACGGTGATGGCGGGCATCGTGGCCATGATCAGGGAGGCGGTGGGGGCCGGGGTGGACTCGAGTCCGAGGTAGGTGAGCAGGTTGAAGGCGGCGAAGCCGAGTGAGCCGAGCCCCCAGAGCTTGAGGAACTTCCCGTCCGTGCGCAGGGCCTTGCGGCCCTCGATGGCCAGCAGGGCGATCACGAAGATCGCGGAGCCGAGGGCGAAGCGGGCCAGGGTGAGGTGGAAGGGATCGACGTGGCCGAAGACGGACTTGGCTACGGCGAACATGCCGCCGAAGGCGAGGGCGGTGGCCAGGCCCCCGGCGGCTGCGGCGGTGGTCTTCAACTCGGCCATGAGGGTCTCCCGGTGGTGCAGGTTCGTTAACTCGTATGTTCGTTGGTTGGCGAACACGTGGGTTAACGTATATGCGTGGCCGAGAGTCGGTCAACCGGTGTTCGCCAACATGCGAACACCGGTGTTGATCTGGGAGACCAGTGCTGTGAAGCCGCTCCATCACCCCCGTGTCGAGGACGTCAGGGTCTATGCCGTGCTCCATGCCCTGGCCGAGCCGGTCCGCATGCAGATCGTGCGGGCCCTGGTCGCCGCGGACGGCAGGCCGTGCGGGACCTTTGGTATCAACCTGAGCAAGTCGACCCTGTCCGCGCACTTCAAGGTGCTGCGCGAGGCGGGCATCCTGCACCAGGAGGCCGGCCCCGGCAACTCCCGCCTCAACACCCTGCGCCGCGAGGAGCTCGACGCCCGTTTCCCCGGCCTGCTCGACTCCGTCCTCAACGCGGTCGAGCTGACCGAGCCCGCCCTCGCATGATGTGCTGAATCACGCCGAGCGGCTATCGCTTGCCGTCCAGCTCGTCCCACCACTTGTCCGACTCCGGGTCGCCGGAGGGGTCGTCCCACCAGCGGTCGTCGGGGCCCCGGCGGTTGGCGACGATGGCCGCTACCGGGGGGATCACCATGGCGAAGAGGCAGAGGCCGACGGCCGCGGGGACGGAAAAGAGCCGTACGACGGCCCAGGCCAGGACGAACAGGCCGATGCAGGTGCCCATCATGGCGAAGTAGAGGTGTCTACGCCGCGCGTACACACAACCACGGTACGGCGGAGTCGGGCATGGCGCGAAGGGTCGCACTCCTCCATCAGCGGCGTCCAACCCCGGAGTGCGACCCTTCGCGCGCTTTGTGCGCCCTCTGACGTCGGGCGTCAGACGGCGATGGCGACCTCCGCCAGGTCGCCCTTGCGGGTGACGACGACCTTGCGGTCGGCGGTCGCGCCCGGGACGAGAGCGCGTACCGTCCAGGTGCCCTCGGCCGCGTAGAAGCGGAACTGTCCGGTCGCGGACGTCGGTACCTCGGCGGTGAACTCGCCGGTGCTGTCCAGGAGTCGGACGTAACCGGTGACGGGCTCGCCGTCGCGGGTCACCGAGCCCTGGATGGTGGTCTCACCGGCCTGGACGGTCGAGGTGTCCGGGCCGCCGGCCTTTGCTCCACACATAGGGGATCCTTTTGAATTCGCTGGAGAGGGAGGTCAGTTGGCGCCGAGCTCGATGGGGACGCCGACCAGGGAGCCGTACTCGGTCCAGGAGCCGTCGTAGTTGCGGACGTTGGGCCGGCCCAGCAGCTCGTGCAGGACGAACCAGGTGTGCGCGGAGCGCTCGCCGATGCGGCAGTAGGCGATGGTGTCCTTGGACAGGTCGACGCCCGCGTCCTGGTAGATGGTCCGCAGCTCGTCGTCGGACTTGAAGGTGCCGTCGTCGTTGGCGGCCTTCGACCACGGGATGTTGCGCGCGGTCGGGATGTGGCCGGGGCGCTGCGACTGCTCCTGCGGCAGGTGCGCGGGGGCGAGCAGCTTGCCGCTGAACTCGTCGGGCGAGCGGACGTCGACCAGGTTGAGCGAGCCGATGGCCGCCACCGCGTCGTCGCGGAAGGCACGGATCGAGGCGTCCTGGGGCTGGGCCCGGTATGCGGTGCGGGCGCGCTGCGGCACCTCGGCGACCAGGTCGCGGGAGTCCAGCTCCCACTTCTTGCGGCCGCCGTCGAGGAGGCGTACGTCCCGGTGGCCGTAGAGCTTGAAGTACCAGTAGGCGTAGGACGCGAACCAGTTGTTGTTGCCGCCGTAGAGGACGACCGTGTGGTCGCCCGCGATGCCCTTCTCGGAGAGCAGCTTCTCGAAGCCGGCCTGGTCGACGAAGTCACGGCGGACCTGATCCTGGAGATCGCGCTTCCAGTCGATCCGGATGGCGTTCTTGATGTGGTTCTTGTCGTAGGCCGAGGTGTCCTCGTCGACCTCGACGATGACGGTGTTCGGGTCGTCGAGGTGGGCCTGTACCCAGTCGGCGTCCACCAGGACGTCACTGCGACTCATGCTGTTCTCCTCCGAAGGTTGTGGACTGTCGCCGGTTGCGGTCGGGGCAGGGCAGCCGGATGCGGGGCGGCTGTTGGGAGGGGAGCGGGGTAAACGGTCCCCGTCAGGCACGGCGACACAGCATGGCGGCCACACGGCACAGGTCCACTGCCCGCCGCTCGGTGAGATCCGCCTGTCGCTTCATGCGACCGATCGTAGGGACGGACGGGGAGATATGTCACCGGGGTGCCGGATAGTGAGACGCAATTGTTTGGAATATGAGACTTGTATCGCCTCCGGGCAAGGTCCGCTGCCCCTGTCGGCGCGCTCGTGACCGGCGGTATTGAGGTGCGGACGATGCCGTCTCGCACCCTGGACCTAGCCTGGACCGGCTAGCCGGCCAGCTTGATGTCGGTGCCGGTGAGCGTGATGTCGACGCCCTTCTCGGTCACCACGGCCTTGTCCAGCTTGAGACCCCTGGGCAGGCCGGTGATCTGCCGCTCGAAGTCGATCTTCCCGCGGAGCGTCTGCTCCAGGCCGGACGGCAGGCCCTGGGTGGGGACTTCGGAGGCGTGCAGCTTGATCGTGTTGCCATTGGCCACGGTCACCGTGGAGACCACGCTCTTCTCGCCGAGCAGCGGCACCTTGCCGGTGACCTTGACCCGCCCCGCGCCGGAGGAGTCCTTGCCGCCGTAGCCGACGGTGATGCCGGGGCCGTTGACCTTGCTCAGGTCCTCATAGGAGAGGTGGGCGCTGCCGCTCGCGCGATCCGCGGTGGCGGAGGTGAAGCTGGTGTTCATGCGGACGCCGCGCAGCGTGGCGTCGAAGCCGGAGACCCGGATCGAGTGCCCGGTGCCCGGGTCGGCGGTCACGCCGCCGTCGAGTGAGACCTCGACCTCGTCGAGCTTGGCGTCCGCGACCTGGGTCAGAAACGGAAAGCCCTTGATGGAGACGTCGGGAGTGCCGGAGAGATTCTGGCTGCTGCGTATCTTGTCCGCGGCCTTGTTCTCCGCGTAGTAGACCGCGATGCGGTCCGCGGCCACGAACAGGCCGCCCAGGACCACAACGACGATCAAGAGAGTGCGTATGGCGCGCATCGGGTGGTGATCCCCCAGGTTTCGGTTGGCTCTGCCGTTCCGGCGAGCCTAACCAAAGGGGGTTGCCGCGAGCATAAGTACGGCGACTCGGATGAGCGTAGGTACCGCGACTCAGAGAAGTACCCTGCCGATCACATAGACCACGGGGGAGGCCAGCGTCAGCGGCAGGGCAACACCCGCTGTCATATGGACAAAACGGGACGGGTAGTCGTAACTCGCCACGCGCAGGCCGACCAGCGCGCAGATCCCGGCCGCCAGCCCCAGCAGCGCGCCCGACGGGCCGACGCCGGTCAACTGGCCGCCCACGATGCCGGAACCGGCCGCCGCGATCAGGGCGATCACCGGGGAGGCGGCCGACGGCAGCGGCAGCGCCCGGGCCGGCGCCGTCATCGCCACCGCGAGCGCGCCGATCGCCACCGCGTGGGAGTCCGCCGCCAGCTGACCGGCCGCGAGCACCGCCAGCGCGGCCGACCCGGCGGCGGCCAGCAGCCCGTGCAGCCGCTCGTCCGGCGAGGCGTGGCCGCGCAGTTGCAGCACGATCACCAGCAGCAGCCAGCAGCCCAGGGTGCCGATGATCACCGTGGGCGCCTGCCCCTCGTCGGTGAGCAGTAGCCCGATGTCGGCGGCCAGCCCGCCCAGGAAGGCCAGCGCGATGCCCTGCCGCGCGGGCCACATGCCATTGAGCCGGAACCAGCCCGCCGCCGTCACGGCCTGCAGCAGCACCACAGGCACCGCTGCCGCGGGCCGCGGCAGCGGCGCGGCGAGCGCCAGCAGGGCCGCGAGCACGGCGGTCAGCAGCGCGGGCCGCAGGCCCGGCGCGAGGATCTGCGGCCGGCCCTCGGCCTTGGCCTTCTCCGCCGCCGTCATCGGCCTGGCGGGCTCCGGCTCCGGCTGCGGGGCGGGCTCGGGTTCGGCAACCGGCTCGGGCACCGGCTGGTACGGGGCCTGGTAGGCGGCCTGGTACGACGCCTGGTCCGGCGGATACCCGGGGGCCGCCAGCGGGCCGGGGCCGGTGGGGTGGCCGTAGGAGGCGGGCATCGGCTCCGCGACCGGAGCCGGCTGCTGCCAGGTCTGGGTGTCCCAAGTCTGGGTCTGCCAGGTCTGCGTCGGCTCCCCCTCCACGGGCGGGTAGCCGTGCTGCTGCTCCCCGGCCGCGGGCCAGGCCGCCTGCCCCTGCTCGGGGGCGTATGGGTAGTCGTACGCGCCGGGGGCGTGCGGCTCGTACGCCCCGCCGTAGGGATTGGGCTGCTCCGGCGGCGGTGCGTAGGGGTCATACGCGCCGTAGGGCTCGCGCGGTTGGTATGGATTGCGGTAGTGGTCGCTCATCGCGCCGGGATCACCCTCCTGCGAAGGGCGGGAGCACCTCGACGGTGCCGCCCTCGGCCAACTGGACCGTCGTGTGCTCGCGGGTGCCGACGGGGTCGCCGTCCACGAGGAAGGAACAGAGGGACAGCACGCGCGCGAACTCCGGCCGCCGCGCATGGCGCCGCCGGGCCGCGTCCAGCGCCTCGGCGAGCGTGTGCGCCGCGTATGGCTCCTCGGCCGTGCCCGCGGCGGCCTTCGCCGCGGCCCAGTACCGGATCGTGCCCGCCGGCGCCGGTGCCGATGGACCCGGCTGGACCGGGAGCACCGCCCGCGCCGTGTGTGTGGTCGCCACGGCCACCCCTTTCCCTACTTCTGCCTCCCCCATGATGACGGGTGCCGGGGTGCCTCAAGTCCCCAGTCGTAAAACAGAGGTCCTCCGGCCGGTGCTCGCATAGGCTGCTGGTGTGTTGGTACGACTTCTCCGGGCCTATCTCAGGCCCTATTCCCGGCCGATCGCGTTGGTCGTGCTCCTTCAACTCGTACAGACCCTCGCCACCCTCTATCTCCCCACGCTCAACGCGGACATCATCGACAAGGGCGTGGTCAAGGGGGACACCGGCTACATCCTCACCATCGGCGGCGTGATGATCGCCGTGACCCTGGTCCAGATCGTGTGCTCCATAGGCGCCGTCTACTTCGGCGCCCGCACCGCGATGGCGGTCGGCCGCGATCTGCGCGGCGCCGTCTTCGACCGGGTGCAGTCCTTCTCCGCCCGTGAGATGGGTCACTTCGGGGCGCCGTCGCTGATCACCCGTACCACCAATGATGTGCAACAGGTCCAGATGCTGGCCCTGATGACCTTCACGCTGATGGTGTCCGCGCCGATCATGTGCGTCGGCGGCCTGGTGATGGCCCTCAACCAGGATGTGCCGCTGTCCGCCCTGCTGCTGGCCATCGTTCCCGCGCTGGGCATCGTGGTCTCGCTGATCATCTGGCGGATGCGGCCGATCTTCCGCGGGGTCCAGGAGCGCATCGACACCGTCAACCGGGTGCTGCGGGAGCAGATCACCGGCATCCGGGTCATCCGCGCCTTTGTCCGCGACACCCATGAGCGGAAACGATTCCGGGGCGCCAACAGCGAGTTGATGGACGTCTCGCTGCGGGCCGGGCGGCTGATGTCGCTGATGTTCCCGTCCGTGATGCTGATCGTGAACCTGTCGTCGATCGCCGTGCTGTGGTTCGGCGGGAAGCGGATCGACGGCGGCCACATGGAGATCGGCGCGCTGACCGCGTTCCTCAGCTATCTGATGCAGATCCTGATGTCGATCATGATGGCCACCTTTATGTTCATGATGGTGCCGCGGGCCGAGGTCTGCGCCGAGCGCATCCAGGAGGTGCTGACCACCGACTCCAGCGTGGTGCCCCCCGTCGCGCCGGTCACCGAACTGCGCCGGCACGGTCATCTCGAGCTGCGCGGCGTGGAGTTCAGATACCCGGGCGCCGAGGAGCCCGTGCTCAAGGACGTCTCGCTGGTCGCCCGCCCCGGTGAGATCACCGCCGTGATCGGTTCCACCGGCAGCGGCAAGTCCACGCTGCTGGGCCTGATACCCCGCCTGTTCGACGCCACGGCCGGCGAGGTGCTGGTGGACGGCATCGATGTGCGGGACCTCGACCCGGCCCTGATGGCCACCGCCGTGGGCCTGGTGCCGCAGAAGCCCTATCTGTTCTCCGGCACGGTCGCCTCCAACCTGCGCTACGGACGGCCGGACGCCGACGACGGGGAACTGTGGCAGGCGCTGGAGACCGCGCAGGCCCGGGACTTCGTCGAGGCCATGGAGGACGGGCTGGAGGCCCCCATCGCCCAGGGCGGTTCCAATGTCTCCGGCGGGCAGCGCCAGCGCCTGGCCATCGCACGGGCCCTGGTCCGCAAGCCCGAGATCTATCTCTTCGACGACTCCTTCTCCGCGCTCGACTACGCCACCGACGCCCGGCTGCGGGCCGCGCTGGCCCGGGAGACCGGGGAGGCCACCGTGCTCATCGTGGCCCAGCGGGTCTCCACCATCCGGGACGCCGACCGGATCGTCGTCCTGGACGAGGGCCGCGTCGTCGGCACCGGCACCCACCCCGAGCTGATGGCCTCCAACGAGACCTACCGGGAGATCGTGCTCTCCCAGCTCACCGAGGAGGAAGCAGCGTGAGCACCCCGAACAAACCCGAGGGCCCCGAGGAAGGGGCCGCGCCACGCCGGGGACCGGCCCCGGCCGCCGGCATCGGGCGCTTCATGGGTGGCCAACCCACCGAGAAGTCCCTGCACTTCGGGCCCTCCGCCCGAAGGCTGCTGGCCCAGCTCCGCCCCGAGAAGGCGAGAGTCACGGTCATCATGCTGCTCGGCGTGATCAGCGTGGCCCTGACCGTCGTCGGCCCCAAGATCCTCGGCCATGCCACCGACCTGATCTTCTCGGGCGTCATCGGCCGGCAGCTGCCCGAGGGCACCACCAAGGCCCAGGCCATCGCCAATCTGCGGCACGAGGGCCACGGCAATATCGCGGATGTGCTGTCGGGCGTCGACTTCATCCCGGGCCATGGCATCGACTTCGACGCCGTCGGCATGGTGCTGCTGTGGGTGCTGCTGATCTATGTGGGCTCGTCCGTCTTCGGTCTCCTGCAGGCCCGGATCGCCACCAATGTCATCCAGCGGGCCGTCTTCCGGCTGCGCGAGCAGGTCGAGGAGAAGCTGGGCCGGCTGCCGCTGAGCTATTTCGACAAGCAGCAGCGCGGCGAGGTCCTCTCCCGCGCCACCAATGACATCGACAACATCGCCCAGACCCTGCAGCAGACCCTCAGCCAGATCACCGCCTCGCTGCTGACCATCGTGGGCGTGCTGGCGATGATGTTCTGGATCTCCTGGCTGCTGGCCCTGGTCGCCCTGGTGACGGTGCCCGTCTCGATCTATGTCACCACCGTCGTCGGCAAGCGCGCCCAGCCGCAGTTCGTCGCCCAGTGGAAGTCGACCGGCAAACTCAACGCCCATATCGAGGAGATGTACACCGGCCACTCGCTGGTGAAGGTCTTCGGCCGCCAGCGGGAGTCCGCGGAGACCTTCCGCAACGAGAACGAGGACCTCTACCAGGCGGGCTTCAAGGCCCAGTTCATCTCCGGCATCATCCAGCCCGCGATGATGTTCATCGGCAACCTCAACTACGTCCTGGTCGCCGTGGTCGGCGGCCTGCGGGTGGCCAGTGGCTCGCTGTCCATCGGCGACGTCCAGGCCTTTGTGCAGTACTCGCGCCAGTTCAGCCAGCCGCTGACCCAGGTGGCCTCGATGGCCAACCTGGTCCAGTCCGGAGTCGCCTCCGCCGAGCGGGTCTTCGAACTCCTCGACGCCGAGGAGCAGTCGGCGGACGCCGAGGACGCCCGGCGCCTCGGCCAGGTGCGCGGCGAGGTCTCCTTCGAGAAGGTCTCCTTCCGCTATGAGCCGGACAAGCCCCTGATCGAGGACCTGTCGCTGACCGTCCGGCCCGGCCAGACCGTCGCCATCGTCGGCCCGACGGGCGCGGGCAAGACCACGCTGGTCAATCTGCTGATGCGGTTCTACGAGGTCAACGGCGGCCGCATCACCCTGGACGGAGCGGATGTCGCCGCCCTGTCCCGCGAGGAACTGCGCTCCCACATCGGCATGGTCCTCCAGGACACCTGGCTGTTCGGCGGCACGATCGCGGAGAACATTGCCTATGGCGCCAATGAGGCGGCGTCGCGAAGCGACTCCGGCAAGGGTGGTGGCGGGCGACGGGTGGGCGTCTCCATGGACAAGATCGTCGCCGCGGCGAAGGCCACCCATGTCGACCGCTTCGTCCGCACCCTGCCCGATGGCTATGACACGGTGATAGACGACGAGGGCTCCAATGTCAGCGTCGGCGAGAAGCAGTTGATCACCATTGCCCGGGCGTTCCTGGCCGAGCCGGAGATCCTGGTGCTGGACGAGGCGACCAGCTCGGTCGACACCCGCACCGAGGTGCTCATCCAGCATGCGATGGCCCAGCTGCGAACGGGGCGCACCAGCTTTGTGATCGCGCACCGGCTGTCCACGATCCGCGACGCGGATGTGATTCTGGTGATGGAGTCGGGACGGATCGTGGAGCAGGGCAACCACGAGTCCCTGCTGGCGGCCGAGGGCGCGTACGCCCGGCTGTACGCGGCGCAGTTCGCGCAGCCGGTGGCGGAGGAGGAATCCGACCCGCTGGGGTCACCCACGCGGTGAGGTGCCCGGGCCCGGGCCTTGATCGCTGAGACGTGGGACCGGGCCACTCCCATGCGCCGCGCCTGATCGACCTGCCGCACGCCGTGGCTCTTGCGGAGTGCGGCGAGGTCGATGCCCAAGCGCTTCGCTGGACGTGGGGTCATGCGACTGCGGGCCGTCCGTGGCTGGTCGCACCCACGCGGCGGAGCCGCACGGTGTCACAACCCCGCGCCGGACTTCGGCAAACCCGCTCAGTGCCTCCTTCGCCCGGCTTCTCCCAGGCGTCTGGTGTCGATGCTTTCCAGGGCGGCGACATAGGCGTCCATGACGCGACGGGCCGCGGGTGAGGCTTCCTTGGCTGCGAGCTCACGCCAGCGGCGGATGGTGAACTGGTGGTCATCATCGACGAATTCACGGGCCCGGCCAGGCGCCTCGGCTTCCAGCCGTTCGCGGAGGCGCGCGTCTTGTGTGCTGTGTCCGTCGGTGGTGATCACCACGGGATCTTCGTCATTCACCCAGGCGATATATCACGCCTGCATGACCTGTTGTGCAGACACGTGCACCCGTGCGCTCCCCGTGCTTCCGGTCGGCGGGTGCCCGTATGGTCGACCGCGGATCTGCCGATGCGGCGGCCCGCCTGAGGCGCGGATCCGGCTCGTACACCGCCTCGCCACGCACGTTTCTGCTGTCAAGAGTGCCAAGCGATGACCACCCAAAGTGATCGACGAAACACAAGACCGTGCAAAGTCGGCCGGGCCCGGGAAAGTCTTCTGGGTTATTCTGCTGGGCAGGAAGGATCCGGGCAGAGTCGCCCCCGGGTCCTTTTGTGCATTCGGACGCGCGGTGGTGCGCGCGGGCGGGCGCACGCGTGGTACCCACGTCGCAGGGACCGAGGAGACTGCCGATGAGTTCCCTACTGCTGCTCACCAACGCACTCCAGCCGTCCGCCGAGGTGCTCCCCGCGCTCGGGCTGCTGCTGCACAGCGTCCGGGTCGCCCCGGCCGAGGGGCCCGCCCTGGTGGATGTGCCCGGGGCCGACGTCATACTGATCGACGGCCGCCGCGATCTGCCCCATGTCCGCAGCCTCTGCCAGCTGCTGCGCTCCACCGGCCCCGGCTGTCCGCTGCTGCTGGTCGTCACCGAGGGCGGCCTGGCCGCCGTCACCGCCGACTGGGGCGTCGACGATGTGCTGCTGGACACCGCGGGCCCGGCGGAGGTCGAGGCACGGCTGCGGCTGGCGATGGGCCGCCAGCAGATCTCCACCGACGACAGCCCCATGGAGATCCGCACCGGCGACCTGTCGGTGGACGAGGCGACCTACAGCGCCAAGCTCAAGGGCCGGGTGCTGGATCTGACCTTCAAGGAGTTCGAGCTGCTGAAGTATCTGGCCCAGCACCCCGGCCGGGTCTTCACCCGGGCCCAGCTGCTGCAGGAGGTGTGGGGATACGACTACTTCGGCGGCACCCGCACCGTCGATGTGCATGTGCGGCGGCTGCGCGCCAAGCTCGGCCCGGAACACGAGTCCCTGATCGGCACCGTCCGGAACGTGGGCTATCGCTTCGTGGCTCCGGAGAAGGCGGAGAAGGCCGCCGAACGGACGGAGGAGCAGCCGAGGCGCCAGGACCCCGCGCCCGACCCCGACGACGAACGGCCGCGGGCCGCGGCCAAGACCTCGCGGCCGGCGAAACGGTAGCCGCCCGTGGCGGTGGCACGGGCCCGGCAACCGATGCCGATCCGTGAGGAATCGTCCGGACAAGCCGCACGTGGACCCGCGTAGACTGCCCGCCGTGGCCAAGGTGACGCGGGACGATGTGGCGAGGCTGGCGGGGACGTCCACGGCGGTGGTCAGCTACGTCATCAACAACGGGCCGCGGCCGGTGGCACCGGCGACCAAGGAGCGGGTGCTCGCCGCGATCAAGGAACTGGGGTACCGGCCGGACCGGGTGGCCCAGGCGATGGCCTCCCGGCGGACGGACCTGATAGGCCTGATCGTCCCGGACGCGCGCCAGCCCTTCTTCGCGGAGATGGCCCACGCGGTGGAACGGGCCGCGGCCGAGCGCGGCAAGATGGTCCTGGTCGGCAACTCCGACTACCTCGACGAGCGCGAAGTCCACTATCTGCGGGCCTTCTTGGGCATGCGGGTCTCCGGGCTCATCCTGATCAGCCAGGGACCGAGCGAGCACGCCGCCATAGAGATCGACGCCTGGGACGCCCGGGTGGTGCTGATGCACCGCAGGCCGGACGCGATCGACGACGTCGCCGTGGTCACGGACGACGTCGGCGGTGCACAGCTGGCCACCCGGCACCTGCTGGAGCACGGCCACCCGTATGTCGCCTGCCTCGGCGGAACGGAGCGCACCCCGACCATAGGGGACCCGGTCACCGACCATGTCGAGGGCTGGCGGCGGGCCATGCGGGAGGCGGGCAAGTCCCTGGAGGGACGCCTCTTCCCGGCCCCCTACGACCGTTATGGCGCCTACCGGATCGCCCTGGAACTGCTGTCCGGCCCGGACCGGCCGCCCGCCGTGGTCTGCGCCACGGACGACCAGGCGATCGGGGTGCTGCGGGCCGCGCGCGAGTTGCGCATCGAGGTGCCGGGTGAACTGGCCGTCGCCGGGTTCGACGACGTCAAGGAGGCGGCCCTGACGGATCCGCCGCTCACCACGGTCTCCTCCGACCGGCAGGCGATGGCGCGGTCGGCGGTGGACCTGGTGCTGGATGACGCGCTGCGATTCACCGGGACGCGACGGGAGCGGCTCAAGCAGTTCCCCTCGGCGCTGGTGGTCCGGCGCTCCTGCGGCTGCGGTTCGCCCGCGGCGGGCTGAGGATGCACGGTGCCCCGGCGCGCGCCCGATGCGCGGGGCGGCCGGTGCGGACACCGGGGCCGCGCTCTCCCGGCCACCGCCGGACACCCCTTATGCGCGGCCTACGAGCTTCTGCCCCCCTTCTCAGTGCGCACTCAGACTCCTCTCATGAACGCGGCGCAGAGTCGTGGGCATGACGGAAAACCAGCAGCCGCAGCAGCCCTACACCTACCCGACGCCGCCGGCCCACCCCCCGCAGCAGCCGGTCACCACGGCCGCCGGGGTCACCGTCCGGCACGGTGCCGGTGACGGTGGCGCCCACGGCGGAGGCGGCGACTACGCCGGCTTCGCCGAGCCCGCGCAGCCGGGCCCCCGCCGCCCCCGCCGCACCGGTGCGCTCATCGCCGCCTGCGCCCTGGTCGCCGCCCTGGTCGGCGGCGGGTCGGCCGCGCTGGTCGGCGGGCTGATGCACAAGACCGGGGACAGCAGCCGGTCCACGCCCGTCCAGAACGCCTCCGTCAAGAGCGGCGGCGTCTCCGCCGTCGCCAAGGCGGTCAGCCCCAGCATCGTGGAGATCAAGGCGGCCACCGACGGCGGCCAGTCCACCGGATCCGGCGTGATCATCAGCGCCGACGGCGAGGTCATCACCAACAACCACGTGGTCTCCGGCGCCGACACCGTCCAGGTCACCCTCAGCGACGGCACCACCAGGACCGCCAAGGTCGTCGGCACCGACCCCGGCAAGGACCTCGCCCTGATCAAGATCCAGGGCGCCGGAGGACTCAAGACCGCCAAGCTCGGCGACTCCAACAAGCTCCAGGTCGGCGACCAGGTCGTGGCCATCGGCTCGCCCGAAGGCCTCACCGGCACCGTGACCAGCGGCATCGTCTCCGCCCTCAACCGCGATGTCACCGTCGCCAAGGAACCGGGACAGAGCCAGAGCAGGCAGCGGCAGGGCGGCGGACCCCAATGGCCGTTCGAGTTCGGCGGCAACCAGTACAACGGCGACACCGGCTCGTCCAAGACCACCTACAAGGCCATCCAGACCGACGCCTCGCTCAACCCCGGCAACTCCGGCGGCGCCCTCATCAACATGAACGGCGAGATCATCGGCATCAACTCCGCGATGTACGCGGCCTCCGGCGGCTCCTCGGACGCCGCGGGCAGCGTCGGTCTCGGATTCGCCATCCCGGCCAACACCGTCAAGGCCGACCTCGCGAAGCTGCGCTCCGGCGGCACCGGCGACTGAGCGCGCCACCGCCCCGGCGCCGTGCGAGGCTGAAGGAGCCCCGCCGCCGAACCACCGTGAGGTAGACCGATGAGCCCCGCCGACCACGGCGACCAGAGCGCCCGCATCCTGATCGTGGACGACGAGCCCGCCGTCCGCGAGGCACTGCGCCGCAGTCTCGCCTTCGAGGGGTACGACACCGTACTGGCCGTCGACGGGCTCGACGCACTCGACCAGGTCGCCGCCCACGACCCCGAACTGATCGTGCTGGACGTCCTGATGCCCCGCATGGACGGCCTCACCGCCGCCCGGCGGCTGCGCGCCTCCGGCACCACCACCCCGATCCTCATGCTGACCGCCCGCGACACCGTCGGGGACCGCGTCACCGGTCTCGACGCGGGCGCCGACGACTATCTCGTCAAACCCTTCGAGCTCGATGAACTCCTCGCCCGCATCCGGGCCCTGCTGCGCCGCAGCTCCTATGCCGCACCCACCGCCCCCGCCGAGGGGCACACGCTCGGCCTCGCCGATCTGCGCATGGACCTGGACACCCGCGAAGTCACCCGCGGCGCACGCCGGGTGGAGCTGACCCGTACCGAGTTCACGCTGCTGGAGCTGTTCCTCGCCCACCCCCGGCAGGTGCTCACCCGGGAACAGATCCTCAAGGCCGTCTGGGGCTTCGAGTTCGAACCCTCCTCCAACTCCCTGGACGTCTATGTGATGTATCTGCGCCGCAAGACCGAGGCGGGCGGTGAACCCCGCCTGGTGCACACGGTGCGCGGCGTCGGGTATGTGCTGCGGGCGGACGGCGGCGGCAGCGCATGATCCACAGATTCCGTGCCCTGCCGCTGCGTTCACGCCTGGCGCTGCTGACGGCATTCGCGGTGGCGGTGGCGGTGGCGGTCGCCGCGGGGGCGTGCTGGCTGGTGACCAAGCAGCAGCTCGAGGAACAGCGGGATGCGACACTGACCAGCCAGCGGGTTGCCGACGGGTCCGCCAGGGCGCTGCTGAACGGGTGCGAGACCGGCACCCCGGTGAAGTCCCTCTACCCCAGCTCGTACACCATCCAGGTCATCACCGCCGAGGGCACGGTCTGCACCGCGCCCGACAAGTCCCCGGTCGCGATCGACGCCGACGACCTGGCGGTCGCCCAGGGCGAAGAGGACCGGCCGGTGCTGCACGACGCCCGGGCCAAGGACGGCACCGAGATGCGGGTCGTCACCCGCTCCACCACCCTGCCGGGCACCGCGGTGTCCATCGCCCAGCCGGTCAGCGGGGTCACCAAACCGCTGAACGCCCTGGCCCTGGTGCTGGTGCTCACCGCCGGGGTCGGCGTCCTCGGCGCGGCCGTCGCCGGGCTGTGGATCGCCCGCGCCGCGCTGCGCCCGGTCGACCAGCTCACCGGGGCCGTGGAGCACATCGCCCGCACCGAAGACCTGGCGGTCCGCATCCCGGTGGACGGCGAGGACGAGATCGCCCGCCTGTCGGCCTCGTTCAACTCCATGACGGCCGCCCTGGCCTCCTCCCGCGACCGGCAGCAGCAGCTGATCGCCGACGCGGGCCATGAGCTGCGCACCCCGCTCACCTCGCTGCGCACCAATATCGAGCTGCTGGCGCGCAGTGAGGAGACGGGCCGGGCGATCCCGCCCGAGGACCGCAAGGAGCTGCTGGCCAGCGTCAAGGCGCAGATGACGGAACTGGCCGACCTGATCGGCGACTTGCAGGAGCTGTCCCGCCCCGACTCCGCGCCCGGCAGCGGCCCGCTGCAGGTGATCGGCCTGCACGAGACCGCCGAGCGGGCCCTGGAGCGGGCCCGGCTGCGGGCCTCGGGGCGGACGATCCGGGCCGAGCTGGACCCTTGGTATGTACGGGCCGAACCGGCCGCCCTGGAGCGGGCCCTGGTCAATCTGCTGGACAATGCGGTCAAGTTCAGTCCGCCGGGCGGGGTGGTGGAGGTGCGGCTGGCCGGGGGCGAGCTGACCGTGCGCGACCACGGGCCCGGCATCCCGGCCGATGAACTCCCGCATGTCTTCGACCGCTTCTGGCGCTCGCCCTCGGCCCGGAGCCTGCCGGGCAGCGGGCTGGGGCTGTCGATCGTCGCCCGTACCGTGCGCCGGGCGGGCGGCGAGATCTCCCTCCGCCCGGCGGCGGGCGGGGGCACGGTGGCCTCGGTGCGGCTGCCGGGGGCAGCCGTGGAGCCGCCGCCGCTCTAGGCGTCCAATCGGTCTGAGCGGTCAGGGGCCAAGCGGGCGGCGATTTCCGGTCGTTGCCGTCGAGTTGCGTGCCCTTTCGGGAGGATGCGGCATAGCGTGAGCTGCTTCGAGAGGTCAACTCCGGGAGGTTTCAGCATGATTGTCGTCACGGCGGCGACCGGTCACATCGGGCGCCAACTGGTGGAACAGCTCCTCGCGGAGGGTGTCACGGAGATCCGGGCGGTGACCCGCAGCCCCGAGCGGGCCCAGCTTCCGGCGGGCATCGAGGTCGTCAAGGGGGAGCTCGCGCCGGGCCGGGAGGGGGAGTTGACCGCGCTCTGCCGGGGCGCCCAGTCGCTGTACCTCAACCTGGCCGCCACCTCGGGCGCGTCCAACCGGGCCCTGGTCGACGCCGCGGTGGCGGCCGAGGTGCGGCGCATCGTCCTCAACTCCTCGGTCTCCGTGCTCTATGGCGAGGAGGGCGGTCTCATCGCCCGGAGCCATCTGGACGCGGAGAACGCGATCCGCGACTCGGGGCTCGAATGGTGCTTCGTCCGCGGCGGCATGTACGCCACCAACGCGCTCAACTGGGCGCGGGAGATCCGGGCCGGCGGTGTGGTGCACGGTGCCCATGCCCAGGCCGTCGGCGCCCCGGTGCACGAGGCGGACATCGCGGCCGTGACCGCGCGGGCGCTGCTGGACGAGAAGGGCGCCCAGGTGGGCCGGGCGCACGTGCTGACCGGCCCGGCCGCGGTCACCTTCGCCGAGCAGGCCGCCGAGATCGGCCGGGCCATCGGGCGCCCGGAGGTGCGGTTCCAGGAGATCCCGGAGGACGAGGCGGTGGCCGCGATGACCGCGGGCGGGGTGCCGGAGCCGCTGGCCCGGGAGATCGTCGGCTACTTCGGCCGGACGATCGGCGAGCAGCCGTTGATCACGGATGAGGTGGCGCAGGTGACCGGCCGCCCGGCCCGTACCTTCGCCGAGTGGGCGCGGGATCACCGGGCCGACTTCAGCTGAGGGAGGTGCCCTCTTGAGGAACCGGCCTGATCGACCGCGCCTTCGCCTGGTCGAGGAGGACGGCCGGGAGCGCGAGCACTGCCAGGCCGGCACCGATCCAGGGGATGGACGTGAGGCCGGCGCCGGCGTTGAGGGCGGCTCCGGCGAGCAGGGGGACGAGGCTGATGCCGAGTTGGAACATCGAGACGGCGGTCGCCCCGGCGAGCGTGGGCGCTTGCGCCGCGATGCTGAACACCCGCCCGTAGCAGGCCGGGTTCAGCACGAATCCCGCGATCCCGAGGATCAGGACGAGCGGGATGACGGCCAAGGCGTAGTCGGCGAGGACGGCGAGCAGGAGAGAGCTGACTCCTATCCCGATCGCGCCGACCAGAAGCGCGTGATGGGGGCGGCTGTCGGCGATTCTGCCTCCGATCGAAAGGCCCAGGAAGGCGCCGATGCCGAACAGCGTGAGGATGGCGGGGACCCACACCTCGGTGATGCCGGTGATGTCGGTCAGGAATGCCGCGAGGTAGTTGTACGAGATCATGTAGGCGGCGGTGCTCAGGAGGGTGGCGGCGTAGACGACCCACAGTTGCGGTCGTCGCATGGTGCGGAGCTCCCGCCGGACGCTCGGTTCCCGGCCCGTACTTGTCGCAGGCATGGCGACCACGGTCAGGATCGCACCGGCGGCGGTGAGGGCGACGACAATCCAGAATCCGCCCCGCCACCCGGTGAAGTGACTGACCAACGCGCCGGCCGGACCGCCGACCACCATGGCGAGACTGAGCCCGCTCACGACCACGCCGGAGGCGCGTGCGGTGCGGTCGGGTGTGACGAGGCCGATCGCGGTGACCGTTGCGACCGCGAAGAAGCCGGCATAGGCGAGACCGCAGAGGAATCGGGTTGCCAGCAACAGGGCGAAGCCGTCGGCGAGGAGGCCGATCGCCAACGAGGCGGCGAAGACGGCCTGCGCGGTCACCAGCGTGGTCCGTCGTGGCCAGCGCAGGGTCAGGACGGCCAGGGGCGGCCCGCCGAGTACCACACCGATGGCAAACGTCGAGATCAACCAGCCGGCCGAGGACAGCGAGATCTCCAGGTCGTCACCGATCGCCGGTAGGACCCCGGCGACCAGGAACTCCGTGCTGCCCATGGCGAACAGACTGAACGCGAGCAGGTAGACCGGCAGGGGCAGCCTCTTGCGGGACGCCGATGCCGAACCCGGGGTGGGTGAGCGCACGAGCGGACCTCCTTGCTCGACCATGACGGACTGTCAGGCAGCCGTGGTGTGGCGCTGTTGCGCTATCGCGCACGGAGCCCCTCGTCGGCCACCTGCTCGGCACGATCGTTCAGCGAAGGCGGGCGGACAACTTCTGTTGCCGAAATCGGGACGCGGGCGATGGCGCGAGACGGCGCACCGATCGCGCTACCAGCGCTCCCAATGCAGGACCTCCTCCCGAGGGACGCGGCGGGCGGGCCTGAACTCGGTGCTGATCGTGAACGCAAGGGGATTGACATCCTCCCCCTCGTAAACGAGGGGGATTCCTACGGCTCGCGCCGTGGGGT
>NZ_JBDJPF010000081.1:0-23290 GCF_054957865.1 Streptomyces xingningensis | reverse complement strand
TCAGCAGACCGCCGAACCGTCCCAGCGTCACCACCTCCGACACGATCCGGGACGGGAAGCAACTCACGTGGTGACGCCGAGACTCACGACCGGCTCACTAGGGAATTCGCGGCGGCCTGGAGCCCGCCACCCGCTGGGTCGCCACCTGCCGGGCCAGCCGGTGCGGGAACGTTCCGTACCAGACGAAGGACAGCGTGAGGCCGAACGCCAGGCACAGCAGCCCGCCCACCGCGTCCAGCCAGAAGTGGTTGGCGGTTGAGACGATCACCAGCAGGGTCGCCACCGGGTACAGCGCCCCGAGGACCTTCGCCCAGACCGGTTTGGCCAGCATCGCGATGGTGAGCCCGCACCAGGTCGACCACCCGATGTGCATCGAGGGCATCGCCGCGTACTGGTTGGAGACATCGGCCAGATTGCCCGAGGCCATCGAGCCCCAGGTGTGGTGCACCACGACCGTGTCGATGAACCCGGCGCCGTCCATCAGCCGGGGTGGTGCGAGCGGATACAGGTAGTAACCCAGCAGGGCCACCCCGGTGGTGGCGAACAGGGCGAGCCGGGCGGCCGCATACCGCCCGGGGTGCCAGCGGTAGAGCCACACCAGCACGCCGATGGTCAGCACGAAGTGCAGGGTGGCGTAGTAGTAGTTCATCCCCACGATGAGCCAGGTCGCCGAGTTCACGGCCCGGTTGACGCTGTGCTCGACGGCGATGTGCAGGGTTTGCTCCGCGCTCCAGATCCAGTCCGCGTTGCGCCGGGCCGCCTGCTCCTGCTCGGGAACGGCGTTGCGGACAAGGGAATATGTCCAGTAGCTGACCGCGATGAGCAGAATCTCGAACCACAGCCGTGGCCGCCGGGGGGTTCGCAGTCTTCGCAGCAGGGGGCGACCAGCAGGGGGCCTGTCCGCCCGTTCCTCGCCGGGGGGCGGGGCGGCCGTCCGGCCTTCCAGGGTCTTTGCTGTCGCTTCACCCATAGGCCAAGAGTGTGCCAGAGAACAGACGCCCGCAGATCGTCCCTAAGTCTGGTCTTGGCCGCTTTCGGTCTGATTCGCGGCCGTTGCGGGGGTCGCGCCAAGTGGAAGCAGTCATGTGACCACCCTCCTGAGTGAACAGTGAGTAGATGGTTGATTGCTTGCTGTGATGGCCGGATGCGGCCAAACGGGTGATGGTCCGCTCAGATCTCCCACCACGCACAGGAGTCGGCCGGGAGACGGACCGTGCCGGCCGTGAGTGTCACGGGGTCGGTGGCGAGCGCGAGATGACCCGGTACGGGCAGTTCCACTTCGCTGTCGAGGGTGTTGAGCGTGCACACAAACCCCGGCCGGGAGAAGGTCAGCACCCCCTCCGGGGCGTCCAACCAGCGCAGTTCGCCACCGCCGAGCCCCGGCAGGGTGCGGCGCAGGGCCAGCGCGGAACGGTAGAGCTCCAGCGTGGAGCGGGGATCGCCGGACTGCGCCGCCACCGACAGGGCCCGCCAGTCCGCGGGCTGCGGCAGCCAGCTGCCGCCCGGACCGAAGCCGTACGGGGCCCGGTCGCCCGACCAGGGGATGGGCACCCGGCAGCCGTCCCGGGTACCGTCCTGGCCGTCGCCGCGGAAGAACGCCGGGTCCTGGCGCACCTCGTCCGGCAGGTCCACGACCTCCGGCAGACCCAGCTCCTCGCCCTGGTAGACATAGGTGGAACCGGGCAGCGCCAGCATCAGCAGCGCCGCCGCGCGGGCCCGGCGAACCCCCTGTGCGCCGCCGCCGTAGCGGGTGGTGTGCCGCACCACATCGTGGTTGGAGAGCACCCAGGTGGTGGGCGCGCCCACCGAGAGGGTGGCGGCCAGCGACTCCTCGATGACGGCCCGCATGGGGGCGGCTCCCCATGGACAGGTCAGAAAGCGGAAGTTGAACGCCTGGTGCAGCTCGTCCGGGCGCACATACAGGGCGAGCCGCTCGGAGGTCGGCGCCCAGGCCTCGGCCACCCCGATGCGGTCGCCGTCGTAGGAGTCCAGCAGCCGCCGCCAGGAGCGGTGGATCTCGTGCACGCCGTCCTGGTCGAAGAACGGCAGCACTTGGGCGCCGATGAGTTTGGCCTGTTCCTTGCGGCCGATGTCGGGCAGTCCCGGCGCCTTGACCATGCCGTGCGCCACATCGATCCGAAAGCCGTCCACCCCCAGGTCCAGCCAGAACCGCAGGATGGACTCGAACTCCGCCCGCACCTCGGGGTGCTCCCAGTTGAGGTCGGGCTGTTCGGGCGCGAACAGATGGAGGTACCACTCACCCGGGCCGCCATCGGGGTTCGCCGTCCGGGTCCAGGCCGGGCCGCCGAAGACGGACTCCCAGTCGTTGGGCGGCAGTTCGCCGTCCGTCCCCCGGCCCGGACGGAAGTGGTAGCGCGAGCGGTCCGTACCGCCCGGCCGGCCGGCGAGCGCGGCCCGGAACCAGGGGTGCCGGTCGGAGGTGTGGTTGGGCACGATGTCGACGATCACCCGCAGCCCCAGCCGGTGCGCGGCGCGCACCAGGTCGTCGGCATCCGAAAGATCGCCGAACAGGGGGTCCACGGCCCGGTAGTCGGCGATGTCGTACCCGCCGTCCGCCTGCGGCGAGGCATAGAACGGCGTCAGCCACACCGCGTCCACGCCCAGGTCGGCCAGATGGGGCAGCCGCTCGCGGATCCCGCGCAGATCGCCGACGCCGTCCCCGTCGCTGTCGGCGAACGAGCGCACATACACCTGGTAGATGACGGCGCTCCGCCACCAGCCGTCCGCCCGCGCGGACGGGGCGGCGGACTCGGGGCGGGGGGAGGGCGCGAGGTTCTGGGGCATGGAGCTCCTATCGGACTGGCCCTTGGCTGGCGAGAGGAAGCTAACAGGACGTGATCCGCCGCGGAAAGACCATCGCGGAGCGGGGACACCCGCTTACGACCTGGTCGGCGGCAGGGGGCGGATCAGGCCGTCAGGGAACCAGCATGGCCAGCCGTGCGGCCAGGGTGCCGAACGGCCCGTCCGCGGGCTCCTCGCTGAGCATCCGCCGCAGCACGGCCGCCATGTCGTCGTCATACGCGGCGAGCGCCACAAACGCGTGGACCAGCTGCAACTCCAGCTCCGCGCGCGGAATCCGCGGGCCGTCCAGCCACAGCAGTGCGGTGGTCTCCGCCAGCGAGATCCAGGAGCGCAGGGCGACTTCCAGGCGCGGGCCGGGAGTCGCCACGCCCAGGTGGCCGAGCAGTTGCCGGTACGCGGCCCGCCGGACTCCGTCGATCATCGCCTCGGTCTCCCGGCAGCCCGCCGCCGGACTGCCGCGCAGCAGGGCGGCGAAGCCCGCACCATGGGCCTCGATGAAGTCGAAGAAGCGGTTCACCACCCGCAACAGCCGGGTTCCGGGCGGCCCTTCGCGCGGTTCGGCCAGCAGCGCGGTCAGCTCCTCGGCCGCGCGCCGCAGCGCGGCCTCGTACAGGCTCTGCTTGCCGGTGAAGTAGTGGTAGACGAGCGGCCGGGATATCCCGGCCGCCGCGGCGATCTCGTCGATGGACACGGCTTCGGGGGAGCGGTGACTGAACAGCTCGAGCGCGACGGCGATCAACTGCTCGCGTCGTTGCTCGACACCCATCCTGCGGCGCACCCCGGTGGTCATGGGGTGAATCCTAAACGGATGCGCCCAAAGAGGTCGCGCGGGCCCGGTACCCGCGCCCAACTCCCCGGCCATGGGGGCGGTTAGCGCAGCATCGCGATCTTCTTCCCGTCTTCCAGCAGGGCGCTGAGCCGGGCCTGGGCGCCCGCCGCCGCCGGGAGGGCCAGCAGTGGACCCGCCGCACTGCCGCGCACCCCGCCGGTGGCGGTGATGACGGCGACGTCCTCGCTGCCCGCCGCCAGTGCGTACCAGGTGCCGGTGTGCGACTTCCACAACACGCCCGCCAGCACATGCGGGTCATGGGCCCCGCAGGCGGGGGAGTCCGAGGCGCGCGCGACGGCCGCCGCCGGGGCGGCGGGCCTGCCGCCCGGCGGCTGGAACTGGGCCAGTACCCGGCTGCCCGCGCCCCGCCAGGTCTCGCCCCGGGTGCAGAACCACTCGGCGCTGCCCGCGCCGCCGGGCAGCGGCTGGGTGGCGAACTGCCAGGAGTTGACCGAGCGCATGCCCTGTGAGCGCACGGTCTGCAACCGGCATGCCGTGTGGGCCCAGCCGGCGCGCGCCACGGCGCTGTTCACATCGTGCGGGGCGGTGGCGGGGCTGCCGCTGGTGAGCCGGGCCGGGATCAGCTCGCCCAGGTCGGTCACCAGCCGGCCGCCGAGCTGGAGGGCGGGCCAGGCGTGGCAGTCGCCGGTCGCGGCGGGGGTGGGCACCGGATCGGTCACCCCATCGGGGCCACGGTGCAGCGGCTGTGCGGCGCCGGCCGGCTTGAGCAGGTCGCGCAGGGCCGCGCTGCCGACCCAAGGGGCCGTCAGATAGCGGACGTTGCCATCGGTGCGGCCGACCACCACCGCCGTGGCGGAGTCGGCGTCGGCCGCGTCGGTGCGCGCGAAGTCCAGGGCGGCCGAGCCGGTGTCACCGCTCTTGGCCTCGGCATAGCGCACCATCCGCAGCCCGTCGTGGAGGAGCACGATCGTCGCCGAGTCCACCTCGCCCGCGTAGAGCAGCTGTGGCGGGCCCGCGGCGGGCCCGGCGGGGGTGGCGGGCGTCGCGGTGACCTGCACCGAGCCGCCCGGGCGCGCCCAGACGGCGAGCGCCCGGCGGAGCAGCGCCCGGTCGTCGGTGCGGTTGCCGCGGGCGGGCCAGTCGGCGAAGCCGGGGCGGTCGGCGCGCCGCCAGCCGGTGGCGTCGGCCTGGGTCAACTGGGCGGGATCGAGGGCCTGCTGGGCGGCGGCGTTGCGGGCATAGGGCGGTGCGGCGGGGCCGTCCGGGCCCCAGCCGGAGCCCGGCAGGGCCGCCAGCAGCGCCCCGCAGGCCACGGCCGCCGCCACCGCCGCCGCGGCGGCCCTGGTGTGCTGGCGGCGGCGCATCAGATCGGTGGGCCGGGCCTGCAGCGAGCAGGGGTCGAACTCCACGGAGTGCAGCAGGGCGGCGTCCCGGCCGTGGATGCCGCCCGCCTCGGCCAGCGCCGCGCCCGGGTCCGCCACCCCGGCGGCGGTCAGCAGGAGCCGTACGTCATGGTCGGTCGGCAGCTCCAGCGCGCGCAGCACAAAGGCGGCCCGGCCGGGGGCGGAGAGCCCGGCGAGGGCCTGGTCCAGGGCGAGTTCATCGGCGCCGCCGGAGCGGGGGAACAGCCGCAGCCCCCACACCTGCGGCAGCAGCGGCGGCAGTTGGCCGCGGCGCGGCAACTGCCAGCGGCCGCGCGGCCGTCCGGCGTCGAGCGCGGCCTTGAGCACCCGCCGGCGGACATATGCGTAGCCCGGGTCGCCGGGGGCGCCTTCGGCACGCGGGGAGGGCAGCTGGGGCTCCATGGCGCCGGACCGGTTGCGCGGCAGCGCCAGCTGGACGATGGAGTGTGCGGTCAGGACGCGGCGATTGCGGCCCAGCGTCGGCGGCAGCACGAGGTATCCGAGGCGCACCAGGCGCGGGTAGTGCTCAATGAGCGCGGCTTCGGCCTGTTCGACATCGACGGGGACGGGCGGGACGGGGGCGAGGGGCCGGGGGGCTGTCGCTTGCTGCTCCACGTCCGTAGAACGAGTGAATCGTGGGATGGTCACCTCACCCTTGCGGGTCGCGTCCCGCAAGAGGGGCGTGCCGTACCTCCCCAGGACCGTTCGGCGGGCCTCAGGCCACGTAGCGCGCCCGGATCCGGTCCACCGCGGAGGCGGGGACGCCGAGTCCCTCCCGTACATAGCCCGCCAGGGAGCCGTATGCCCGGCGCATCTCCTCCAGGGCCGCCGCCAGATAGCCAGGGCGCACGCCGAAGATCGCGTCGGCGATCTCCGGGTTTCCGCCGGCCGTGGTGAACCGCTGCACCACCGGGGCGAAGGGGGCGGTGGCGCCCTTGCCCGCCGCCAGGTACTCGGCCTCGGCCGCCGCCTGGTCCGCGCCGAGCAGCAGGAGGATCACGGTGGCCGCCCATCCGGTGCGGTCCTTGCCCGCCGTGCAGTGGAAGAGCACCGGGCCGCAGCCCGGTTCGGCCAGTGCGCACAGCAGCCGGCCGTAGGCCCGGCAGGCGGACTCCGAGGTCACGAACGCGCGGTAGGAGTCGCCCATCAGCTTCTCCGCCTTGCCGCCCCCGAGGTGCTCCTCCGCCGCCGCCGGGTTGCCGAGCACCGATTCGAGTCGCGGCGGGACCGCCTCGCCGCCCGGCGCGGAGTCCGCCAGCACATCCGCGATGATCACCCGGGCCCCTTCCGGCAGCCGGTCGGGGCGCTTGCGCCGTTCCGGCTCGGTGCGCAGATCCACCACGGTGTGGATGCCCAGGGCGGCCACCGCGGGGTCGGCCGCCGGGTCGTGCCGGTCGAGCTGCCCGGAACGGAGCAGCAGACCCGGACGGACGGCCGAGTTGCCGACCAGCGCGATGCCTCCGAGGTCGCGGAGGTTGGGGATGGTCGAGGCGTCGAACTGCGGCATGAGCGGGTCTCCCTGGTCGGGCGCTTTTCCGTTTTCCAGCTTTATTGTGGCGAACGGTAGCGGAGCGCGCGATGGTACCCCTGAGGCAGGGGCTGCTCCCGCAGCGTCCCCAGGCCGATGCCGAGCAGCAGCGCCAGCAGATGCCCGGCGTCAGTGAAGGTGGGCCGCCCGCGCAGCAGGGGAGCCAGGCCGAGGGCGAGCAGTGCGGTGCGGCCGAGCATCCGGGCCGGCCCGCGCGGCAGCGCCCCGGTGAGCGCTCCGGCCAGGGCGTTGAAGCCATAGCTGGTGCCGACGTCGGTCGCCGACCGGGTGGGCGCGGGGGCGCGCGCGGCGCGCAGTGCCCCGTAGACGATGACGGATGCGCCCAGGTGCCCGCAGACAAAGGCGCTCGCGGCCCACCAGGCGCCGTGCGCGTACTCCGCATAGCCGAGGACGGCCAGCAGGAGCAGTGCGTAGGGCAGCTCCATCGGCTGCTCGACGACCACGGCGCTGGTGGCGAGCGTGTCCCAGCGGCCGGCCCGGAGATTGTCGACATTGGTGGAGCACCGGCGCAGCAGCCGCTCGCGGGCGGCCGGTGTGAGCAGGTACCGGACGGCGTACGCGCCGAGTTGCACGCCCCCGACATAGGCGGGCGCCAGCCGGGGCAGGCGGGCGGTCATGGGCTGCTCAGCCCTGGTCGAGGTAGGCCAGTACGGCCAGCACGCGCCGGTTGTCGTCGTCGGATGGCGGCAGTCCGAGCTTGCCGAAGATATTGGAGGTGTGCTTGGCGACCGCCCGTTCGGTGACGACCAGCTGGGCCGCGATGGCCGCATTGGAACGGCCCTGCGCCATCAGCTCGATCACCTCGCGCTCCCGTGGGGTCAGCCTTCCCATTGGCTCGTCCTGTGACCGCCGGGTCAGCAGCTGCGAGATCACCTGGGGGTCCATCGCGGTGCCGCCCCCGGCCACCCGGCGCACCGCGTCGATGAACTGCTCGGCGTCGAACACCCGGTCCTTGAGCAGATAGCCGACCCCGCCGCTGCCGTCGGCGAGCAACTCCTGGGCGTACAGCTGCTCCACATGCTGGGACAGCACCAGCACCGGCAGGCCCGGGGTCGCCCGGCGGGCCGCCAGCGCGCACTGCAGGCCCTCGTCGGTGAACGACGGAGGCAACCGGACGTCCACGATGGCCACGTCCGGCCGCAGTTCGGCGAGTGCCCGGCTCAGTTCCGGGCCGCTCTCCACCGCCGCGGCGATTTCAAAGTCGTACGCCTCCAGCATCCGCACCAGCCCGTCACGCAGCAGGAACAGATCTTCGGCAAGGACGACACGCACAGGAGCTCCAGGGTGAGGGAGCTTCCATACTCCCTCATTCCCCCATTCCGCTCGGTCAGGTCATGGTGAAGTCCTCGAAGTGGAAGCCGGGGGCGACCACACAGGTCACCAACACCGGCTCGTCGCCCGCCGGTTCGGCGCTCTGCCACACCCCGCCGGGGATCAGCAGCTGGGGCCGTTCCCCGTGCTCGACGCCGGGCCCGAGGATCCCCTCCTCGGCACCCGCCTCGTCCGGGGCCGGGCCCGTGCCGCCCAGGAGCATCCGCAGCGGGCCGCCGCGGTGCCAGAGCCAGAGCTCATCGGAGCGGACCCGGTGCCAGCGGGAGGTCTCACCGGGGTGCAGCAGGAAGTAGATGCCGGTGGCATGCGCCCGGGGCCCCGGGTATCCCTCGGGGACCGTGCTGCCGGACGTCCGCCAGGTCTCGCGGAACCACCCGCCCTCGACATGCGGCTGGAGGCCGAGGAGGGTGACCAGTTCGGAGGTGTCGGTCATGGGGCCACTCTGTCAGGCCCGTGGCGCGAGGGTGCAGGGGATCTCGATGGTGACCATGGTGGGGCCGCCCGCCGGGCTGTTGACCGCCATGATCCCGTCGAACGCGCCCAGCCGCCGCTCGACCCCCAGCAGCCCACTGCCGCGCGAGGCCTCGGCCCCGCCCCGCCCGTTGTCGGTGATGGTGATGCGCAGCATCCCCCGGGTGTGATGCGCGTCCAGCCAGATCCCCCGGGCGCCGGAGTGCTTGACGGCATTGGTGAGGATCTCGCTGACCGCGAAGTACGCGGCCGCCTCGACCGGTTCCGCGGCCCGGCCCGGCAGTTCGATGTCCACCTCGACGGGCAGCGGCAGGCGCAGCGCCAGGGCCCGTACGGCGTCGCCGAACCCGCGCTCGGCCAGTACCGGCGGGTGGATGCCGCGCACCAGGTCGCGCAGTTCGGTGAGGGCCTCGGCGGAGGACTCCCGGGCGGCGGCCAGCAGCTGCCGGGCCTGGGCCGGGTCCTTCTCCATCAGCGCCTCGATCGTCCCCAGGCTCATGCCCACGGCCACCAGCCGGGCCTGGGCGCCGTCGTGCAGATCGCGCTCGATGCGGCGCAGCTCGGCGGCGGAGGTGTCCACCGCGTCGTGCCGGGTCTCGGTGAGGTGCTCCACGCGCTGGGCGAGCTCCCGCTCATGGGTGGGGCTGAGCACCGACCTGGCGAGCAGGAAGTTTGCGCGCAGCAGGCCCGGGTTGACGAACAGGCCGAGGACGCCCACCGCCAGGCCGAGGGCGGCGGCGTAGTTGGCGCTGGTCTGGTCGGTGATGTGGATAAAGCCGAACCACAAGCCCCCATGGCGGGCGATCGGCTTCCAGACGCCCAGGGCCAGCACCGGCCCCCACAGGGCGTAGAGAAAGAAGGTCACCGGCAGGATCGCCAGGATGAAGCCCGCGATGCTGTCGATCAGCAGCCACTGCAGGTCGCGCCAGGTGGCCTTGTCCTTGAGGACGGCCCAGCTGAGCGCCACATAGCCCAGGAAGTCGTTGTTCGGGTTCTTGGGCAGTGGCAGATACGGGACCGGGATCTCCACCCCCGACCAGGCCTTGGCCTGGGCCCGGCGCTGGTTGGCATAGGCCCGTACCAGCTTGAAGACGGGTGGCACGGCGAGCACGCCGATCCCCACCGGGACCAGGGCGACCGACACGATCGCCAGGGTGAACAGGGTCAGCGACTGGATCAGCCCGAAGATCGCCAGCCACAGCGCCCGAGCGGTGGCCAAGGGTGCGCTGCGGATCTTCATGAACTCTCTCCCGATATCGTGCCGAGGAACCGTTCCCCGGCCCGTCTTCCATGGTGCGGGTTCCCCCGGAGCCGGTCACTGGGCGTAACACGGCTTGTCATGGTGTACCCAGGTACACCATCTCACCTCGCCTTTTGTCTCGAGCGATGGGTGTCTCGGCGGCTGGGGCCGGCCCCGCCGGGCTCCTAGCTTCAGAGCGTGACCACTTCGCTGAATGTGCAGACTCCTCCCCGACCCGGCCCGCCACCGCCGCGGAACCTCGCCGCCCGGCTGGGCATCTGGAGCACCCGGCATCGCAAGACCGCGATCCTGGGCTGGGTGATCTTCGTCGTGCTGGCCTCCGCGATCGGCGGAATGATCGGCACATCGGAAATGTCCACCTCCGAACAGGGTGCGGGCGACTCCGCCCGCGCCGAACAGATCCTCTCCGACGCGGGCATCAAGAAGCCCGCCGCCGAAACGGTCATGATCTCCGGCCCCGGTTCCGGCAATTGGCGGGCCGCCGCCGGAGACCTCTCCCGCGCCCTGGACGCCACCGGCCGGGTCACGGACCTCAACACCCCGCTGCCCTCAGCCGACGGCAAGGCCGCCCTGATCCGCTTCTCGCTCAAGGGCGACCCCAAGACCGCCGGCGACCGGGTGCAGCCCGTGCTCGACGCGGTCGCCAAGGCCAAGACCGCCCACCCGGACCTGACCTTCCACGAATACGGCGAGGCCAGCGCCAACAAGTGGCTGAACGACATGCTCAGCGACGACATGGGATCCGCCGAGTGGACGGCCGTCCCGCTCGCCCTGGGCATCCTGCTGGTGGTCTTCGGCGCGGCGGTCGCCGCCCTGCTGCCCGTCGGGCTCGCCGTCACCGCCTTCATCGCGGCCAACGGCCTGCTCGCGCTCGCCAGCCACGCCCTGCACATCTTCCAGACCACCACCTCGGTGATGCTGCTGATGGGCCTGGCCGTCGGCGTCGACTACTGCCTGTTCTACCTGCGCCGGGAACGCGACGAGCGGGCCGCCGGGCGGGACGCCGAGACCGCGCTGCGCATCGCCGCCGCCACCAGCGGCCGGGCGGTGCTGGTCTCCGGGCTCACCGTGATGGTGGCGATGGCGGGACTGTTCCTGTCCGGGCTGCTGCTCTTCAAGGGCTTCGCGCTCGCCACCATCCTGGTGGTCTTCATCGCGATGCTGGGCTCGGTGACCGTGCTGCCCGCCCTGCTGTCCTGGCTCGGCGACCGGATCGACAAGGGCAAGGTGCCCTTCCTGGGCGGCCGGCGCGGCAAGCGCCGTGCCGCGGGCCGGATTTCGGGCGCGGTGCTGCGGCCCGTGCTGAGCGCGCCCAAGGTGATGGTGATCGCCGCCACCGCCGTGCTGCTGGTGCTGGCCGCCCCGGCCCTGGGCATGAAGACCCAACAGCTGGGCCTGGACCGGCAGATGCCGTCCGACGCCCCGCTGCGCGTCTCCTATGAGCAGATCACCCGCACCTTCCCCGGCGGACCGGCCCCCGCCAAGGTCGTCGTCCGGGCCAACGATGCCGACGACGTGACCTCACCGCGCTTCACCGCCGCCGTGGCGGACTTCACCCGGCAGGCAAAGGCCGACGGCCGGTTCGGCCAGGGCATCACCGTCACCCCCTATCCCGAGCAGCACATCGCGGAGATCGCCGTGCCGGTGGCCGGGGACGGACGCGCCGCCCTGGGCACGCTCCGTCAGGACCTCATCCCCAAGACGCTGGCCCCGGTGTCCCGGGAGGCTCGTGTGACCGGGGAGCTCGCCTCTTCGGTCGACTTCGACCACCAACTGGGCCGTGACATCGCACCGGTCTTCCTCTTCATCACCGGCGTGACCTTCCTGCTGATGCTGCTGTGCTTCCGCTCACTGCCCGTTGCGGCCGTGTCCACCCTCCTCAACCTGCTCTCCGTGGCGGCCGCCTACGGGGTGATGACCGCCGTCTTCCAGCACGGCTGGGGAGCGGGCCTGCTGGGCGTGGAGTCGGTCGGCGCCATCGAGAGCTGGCTGCCGCTGTTCATCCTGGTGGTGCTCTTCGGACTGTCCATGGACTACCACGTGTTCGTGGTCTCGCGCATCCGCGAGGCACACGCCAACGGCCGCTCCACCAGGGAGGCCATCCGCGAGGGCATCCGCGCCACGGCCGGATCCGTCACCGGCGCCGCCACCATCATGGTCGCCGTGTTCGCGGTCTTCGCCACCCTCTCGATGCAGGACATGCAGCAGATGGGCGTCGGCCTCGCGGTGGCCGTACTGCTCGACGCCACGGTGGTACGGATGGTGCTGCTGCCCTCGGCGCTGGCGCTGCTCGGCGAGCGGAGCTGGTATCTGCCGCGCTGGCTGCGGTGGTTGCCCAACCTCTCGCACGCCGAGCCACCGTCGGTGCCTCAGCAGGGAGTTCCTCAGAAGGAAGCCGGGGGAGCGTACTTGTAGCCCACCCTGCGCACGGTCACGATCGAGGCGCGGTGCTCCGCCCCCATCTTCCGGCGGAGCCGGGCGACATGGACGTCGACCGTACGGCCGTCACCGACGTGACCATAGCCCCACACCGTGGTCACCAGCTGGTCCCGGGTGTGCACCCGGTGCGGATGCGCCACCAGGTGGGCCAGCAACTCAAACTCCAGATAGGTCAGATCCAGCAGGCGGCCCGCCACCCGCGCCGTCCGCTGCTCGGAGTCGATGCTCACCAGGGCATCTCCCCGGGCGGTGGACGGCGCACCGTCGGGTGCGGGCTGCTCGGCCGGTACCAGCACCAGATAGCCGACCATCGGCGGCTGTCCCGGCAGCGAGGGCAGGGCGTGCTGCGGCGCGGGCAGCCAGGTCGCCCCGGCGTGCAGCAACTCGGCCGGCGGCGGCACCTCGTCCGGGGACACGGCTCGCAGCCGGTGACGGTGGACGGAACGGTCGGCCGGGGCCGCGGTCAGGGTACGGAGGTTCGTCATGGAGAGCTCAGCTCTTTCGCGCGAGAGGCCGTCGAGAGGTCGAGAGGACGTACAAGCGCGGGCCATTGGCCGGTAAACGGTACCGGCGCTGACTTCGACGTGGGTCAGCGAGAGGAATGGGCCGGCGCGGGACAGTACCCGCGACAACACACTCGGTCGAAGTCATGGTGCTGACGAGAGGGCCAGAAGGGCTCGAGGTCGCTGCTGCGACCCGTCGCGGTGTTCTGGTGGCTGGCCATGCCCCTATTGAAACACGGCCCGCGACCGGGCAGCAGACCCTTGACGGGCGGTTGACACCGAACCCGCGGTAACTCCCGTCCGGTCGCGGAATGCGCATCCGCCGCGTGCGCGGCGATGACGCAAGAGCTGCAAAGAAGACTTGCAAAGCTTCTTTGCAGCTGCCTAAGCTGCCCGCATGGCCGATCAGCACCCAGCGCAGGAGATCACCGACGTAGCGGTGCTCAAAGCACTGGCGCACCCCATGCGGCAGAAGATCGAGCGGTCTCTGCGCAAGGGCCCGGCCAACTCCGCGACCCTCGCTCGGGAGCTTGGCGAGAACACCGGCCTCACCAGCTACCACCTGCGTCAGCTGGCGAAGCACGGGTTCGTCGAGGAGGTGCCCGAGCTGGCGAAGGGGCGGGAGCGCTGGTGGCGGTGGGTGCCCGGGGACCGGCGATTTCCGCCGCACAGCCGCCAGACCCCCGAGATGCGGGAGGCGCTGAACCAGATGCACCGCCTTGACTTCGCCGAAGTCATCGAGCAGTTCAACCGCTTCGCGGCCGACCGCGAGAGGCTCGGACCCTGGGCGGACGCGGCCGTCTTCTCCCGCTCGACACTGCGGGTCAGCCCTGAGCAACTCCGGGCGTTCTTCGAGGAGTACGTCGAACTGATCTACCGCTACTCCCCGCCGGAGGGGGAGGCGGCCCCCGACGCCCGGGCCGTCCTGATCCGGCTGCTCGGGTTCCCCGAGATCACTTGACCATCACCCGAGACCACCATCCAAAGCTGGGCCGCCGAGCGGCAACTCGACGGCCCAGCGGAGCAGAAGCAGTAACACCACGCCCTTGAGCGTGTCTTCGCGTGCACAACTTCCACCGAAAGGAGAGCACAGCGTGTTGCTCTCGACCAAACCGCCCTTGCGGGCCGCCGTGCTGACGGCGGTGCCGGCGGTGCTGGCAGTGCTGATCTGGGCGATCGCTTCGATCGCACTGCCCGTGCGATCGGCGCACGCCGACGCCGACGGCCTGAGCCGCAGCGAGGTCTCCTTCCGCGGCGGCAATGGACTGACGCTGCACGGCACCGTCCTGGCCCCCGCCTCCCCGGCACCGGGACGGCAGCCGGGCATCGTGCTGGTGGGCGGCTCGGGCCCCGGCCCCCGGGAGGAGTACCGGCAGGAGGCGGAGGCCTTCGCCCGCGCCGGGATCGTCACCCTCGTCTTCGACAAGCGCACCGTCGACTACTCGCCGACCCACCGCGACTTCGGGCTGCTGGCCGACGACGCCCTCGCCGGGGTACGACTCCTGCGGGCCCGGGCGGGGGTCGACCCCGGCCAGGTCGGGCTCTGGGGATTCAGCGAGGGTGGCTGGGTCGCGCCACTGGCCGCGGCACGCTCCGCCGAGGTGGCCTATGTGATCACCATCGCCGCCTCTGGTCACTCCCCGCTCCGCACCCAGACCTGGAACCTCACCACCCACCTGCGCCACCGGCACATCTCCGGTTCGTTCCTCGACGCGACCGAGGGTCCCGCGGCCCAACTCCTGGACTCCGCCGGGCTCTTCCCCGAAGCCGGCCACGACCCACTGCCGGCCCTGGAGCACCTGCGCAAACCACCGGTGCTCGCCCTCTGGGGGGAGTACGACAAACAGGTACCGCCCCGGGAAAGCGCGCAGCTCTTCCAGCAGGCCCTCGCCAAGGCGGGCAATGAGCATGTCACTACCCGCTTTGTGCCTGCCGCTGCCCACAACGGGCACCGCACCACGGACGGCTTCGACCGCATCGGCGGCCCGCTCCACCACGGCAAGCGGCTGGGCGCCCTCGCCCCCGGCTACGCCGACACCATGACCTCCTGGATACGGTCGGTCGCGGCCGGCCACCCACCCCTGACCAGCGCCGCACCCGCTCCCTCCCAGGTGTCCACCAGTGTGCCCGTGCCCGGCGGCGCCTGGCTGCAATGGGCCGCGCTGGCGGTGCTGTTGGCAGTCTTCGCCGGATACCCGGTGGCCGGTGTGATGCACCGGCTCACCGCACGCCCGCGGCGCACGAGCCCACGGTCCGCCCGGTGGCTGGCCGGGCTGGGTCTGGTCACCGTGCTGAGCACACTGCTGTGCACCGTCTCGGTCTTCGCCGCCGGGGAGGGCATGGCGGCGCCCGTCATCGGCGGTCGCCCACTGCCCTGGCTGCTGCTCCAGGTCCTGGCCGTCGCCGTGGTCGCGACCGCCTGCCGGACCGCTGCCGCAGCCTGGCGCACTCGGCAGATCCGGACCGTCCCACTGATCGCCGCCGGGGCGGTGTTCATCCCCTGGGCACTGTGGTGGGGACTGCTGACGCCCTGAGCGGCTCCCTTCGCGAGGTCGGTCAACTCTCGCTGCGGGAGAGGATTTTCCGCACTCTTCCGGCTCCACTGAGGGCGCACGTGCACAGAGTGATGTAAGTCATCTTGAGTCGCCTGGATGTGGACACTTAGGCTCGCGCGAATGTATGTCTTTCATGAGTTCGAGCCTGAGGTCGCTCAGTCGAGCGGCGGAGGAAAATCGGACCGCCCGCCGCCCCCGCCTGCTTTGCGTCTCACTGCCGTGCGCCCCGACTCGGCTCTGAACGAATCGTTTTGGCAGGGGTGAATCCATCCCCGGTCCTGATGCGCGAGGGTATTCAGCCGTCGGCTTCCAGCGCCGCCAACCGGGCCGCCGCGCCCCCGGCTTCGGCGGCGGCGAGGCGTCGATAGATCGCCAGGGCCTGGCGAAGGTGATCGATCACCGCCGCCCGGTCACCGCCCGGCGCCGCATGAGCGGAGGCGATGCCCTCCAGCGCGCGGCCCTCGTGCAGTGGGCTCGGCAGCCGACGCGCGATGCGCAGGGCCTCCTCGTAGGAGGCGAGCGCCGCGTGAGGCTCGGCGGAACTCACTTTGAGTGAGCCCAGAATGATGTGGAGATTGGCCTCCGTGGGTCGACTGGGGATTGCCCGGCACAGGGACAGGGCCTCGACGGCCCACTCGACCGCCAGCGCCGGATCGCCGGTCAGTCCGCGGACCATGGCTCGGTCGCCAAGAGCCGAGGCCACGCCCGAGCGGTCTCCGATGGCACGGAACACATTCAGGGCCGATTCGAGCAACTCATCCGCCTTGCGATGGGCTCCCAGCAGGCCGTTGACCCTGCCCAGCCCTTGGAGGCTGCCCGCCTGCCCGAGGCGGCTGCCGTTCTCCCGGTAGAGATCCAGGGACTGTTGGTACCGGCGCGCTGCCGCCGCGTACTCGCCCCTGACTTCCAGCACACGAGCGAGTTCCCAGATCGCGCAGGCTTCCACCGGTCGGTTGTTGCGCCCCTGACACATGCTCAGGACCCGTTCCTGCTGGCTGATGGCAGCCGGGTAGTCCCCGATGAGGAAGAGTGAGCGCCCAAGGTCTATGCGGGTGTTGATTTCTCCCTGGTGACAGGCGTGTTCCAGCTGGATGGTCAGAGCCTGGTTCTGGTGGCGGATGGCCTTTTGGAATTCTCCGAGCAACTCATGGGCCTGGCCGAGTTCCAGCAGAGTCTGTGCCTCTCCGCTGTGGTCCTTGAGTTCACGGAAGAGGGCAAGCGCACGTTTGAGGGGATCGATCCCCTCCGCGCAGCGGTCGGTCTGCACGGTGACACGGCCGAGGCCGAGCAGCGCTTGCGCCTCCCAGGGGCGATAGTCGCCGGTCTGACACAGGGACAGCGCCTGTTCGAAATGAGAGGCCGCACTGGGGAAATCCGCCGTGGCGGCGGTCACGATGCCCAGCTCGATGAGGGAGGCGGCTTCTCCACGGCGGTCGCCGACCTCCTGGCAGTCGGCCCGCGCCTGCGCGAAAAGCTCTGCCGCCGCCGAGAAGCCACCGCTCAGGCGCCTGATGCAGCCCAGGTCGAGGGCGGAGTTCCCCTGCTTGCGGCGGTCGCCCAGAGATTTTGCCGCCGCCATCGCCTCGCTGTGCAGAGCGGCAGCCCAAGTCCAGTCGCCCTCCAGGCACAGGAACGCCGCCAGTGCCGCCGCCAGTCGTGTGACACGCGCATGCTTCCTGCGGAGGATGGCCTGGTTGACGCAAGCGCGCATATTGGGAAGTTCGGTACGTAGCCATTCAAGTGCCCGGTCCCGATTGGGAAGTGCCGGTATATCGACGGGCCGGGCTTCGTCGGGCGGCCATAGGCGGCTGCGGGTGGTAATGCGCCGGGTCGCGGTCTCGGCGGCGAACGCGTAGTAGTCCAGCAGACGGTCGACTGCCTTTTCCTGCTCCTCGGCTGGGTCGCGGCTGACTAATTCGCGTGCGAAATCCTGGGTCAGGTCGTGGAGTTGATAGCGATGATGGGCCGTCTCCTTGATGAGCGATGCGTCGTACAGCGTATTCAGCTCGGTACGGGCCTGCCACCACGGTATTCCGTCCAAGGCGGCGACGGCATGGATGTCCAGCTCGTTTCCGGGGTGCAGGCCAAGGCGGCGAAAGAGGCGCTGTGTCTGCGGAGCCAGATGGCGATGGCTCAAGTCGAAGGCGACGACGACCGAGCGTTCTCCGGAGCCCAGTTGGGCGAGTCGTCGATCCGCGGTGAAATCCGCGGCCAGCCGGGTGAGGGTACAGCTGGGACGGTGGGGGACTTGGGCCGCGAGTATGCGGATGGCCAAGGGCAGCCGGTCGCATCGCCGCACAATGTCGTGGATCGCCCTGGAATCCTCGGTCGTGGGCCTGCGGTGAGTCAGGCGAATGAACATCTGCGTGGCCTCGTCGAAAGGCAGGACCTCCAGGAGGAGTGGCTTTGCGCCATCGAGCCCCATCATGTGCCGTCGGCTGGTGATCAGCACCAGACAGTCCATGCTCCCGGGCAGGAGCGGCTCGACCTGAGCGATGTCCGCCGCGTCATCGAGGACCAACAGCACCCGCTTCCCATCCAGACAAGCCCGCCATAGCCGAGAACGCCCGTCCAGCGTGGCCGGCAGATACCTGGGGGCTATGCCCAGATGGATGAGAAGATCGGCCAGGACATCGGCCGGGTGGGCAGGGTGCTGGTGCTCATGATGGCCTGCCAGATCGACGAAAAACTGTCCGTCGCGATACCACCGGGCGAGACGGTGTGCGGCCCGGGTGACCAACGCGGTTTTGCCCACTCCGGGCATGCCGACCACGAGATGGACCGCAACCACCCGGCGGGTGCCCACGGCTTTGCCGCACAGCCTGCCGAGTTCTTTGCGCCGCCCGGTGAAGTCAGTCACATTCCTCGGCAATGTGCCTGCCGCGATCGGCTGCGCGGGTGTTTGACAAAACGTGGCCCCGGCGAAGACGTTCTCATGCCTGACGTAGTCCCGGCCGACCTGGGTGATCTCGCTGCCGCCCGAAGCCAGTGCGTCCTGCTTCGGGTTTCCGGTGGGGGGCTGCCACCGTGACGGATCATGGCCGGGGCGGCTGGCCGTGCAGGGTGACATCACCACCGCCCTGGACGATCCAACTGTGGTCGGTGGCGGTCGCTCGGTGCCCCAACGAGCCGATACGGGTGCGCTCGGTCGAGGCCAGCGCGGGGATGAGCACTTCCTTCAAAAGTGTGCGCAATTCGGTGGTGAACAGCGAGTCCTGGTCGGCGAGATGCTGGAGTCGTAGGCGCCAGACGCCCGCCAGAGCTTCCTCGGTGGCGGTGTCCTCGGTGCTGCGAGCGTTCAGGACATCGTGACGCAGGTGCTCGAGCTCGGTGTCGAAACCTTCCGCACTCGTGGGGTGCGCGCGTCGCCACAGCGTTCCCACGGCGGCGCTGACATGCTGCCATGCGTCCGAGGCCATGGCCCCGACCAAAGCGCTGCCCGCCTGCATGATCAGTGGATCCATTTGCCCGACCGCCCCCCGACGCATCTCCCAGGCCACCACTGTAGAGATGCCGAACCGCCCTGCGTGGGCTGTTGGCCGATCCTTTCCTCCTCATTTGGCGTCAACCGGCCTCACCGGCAGCAAAGGGCGCTTTCAAGACCGTTCAACTCCCCTTCCGGGACAGGGCTTCCCGCACCGCCTCCTCGGTACGTGCCACCATCGCCGAACCGTCGTCCGCCGTGATGATCGGCCGCTGGATCAGCCGGGGATGTTCTGCGAGCGTCTCGATCCAGCGGTCGCGTGCCCCGGCCTCCCGGGGCCAGCTCCCCATCCCCAGCTCCTTCGCCTCCGCCTCCTGGGTCCGCGTGATGTCCCACGGCTCGAGGCCGAGCCTGCCGAGCACGGTACGGATCTCCTCCTCGCTCGGCACCTCCTCCAGATAGCGGCGGACGGTGTAGTCGGCCCCCTCGGCGTCGAGCAGCGTGATCGCGCTGCGGCATTTCGAGCAGGCCGGATTGATCCAGATCTCCATGCGGTCCACGGTATCGCGCACCTCTGTCAATTGCCGCCTGAGCTGGGGCGATTGTCAGTGCCCGGTAGTAAAATGGAGGCAGTCGAAAGAGGCTGTACGACCACCTCAGGAGGACGCCGATGGCCGTAGCCGCATCCCCTCTGCCGAACCTGCCGAATCTTCCGACCCTGCCGAAGAAGCGGATGCCCGCCGGGCGGCCGCGCGCCTGGTACGAGGCGCAGAACCGCCAGCTCAAGGCCATGCGCCTGGCCATCGCCCTGCTTCACTCCGGCGTCTACACCCCCGACCGGGCGAGCGACCGCAGGATACGCACCTGCGCGGCTCAAATCGGAGTGCGTCCGCCCTCCGACACCACCTGCCGCCTGGTGCGTTCTCTGATCCGTGGCGCCAATCGCTGACCTGCTGACCGCTTGTCCGGCGTGGCCACCGGCCGCGCCGGACCCGTCCACGGAAGGGCACCCCGGCGGGTGACGCGCTCGACACCGAGGCGGCGATACCGTCGTCGTAGGCGGTACCCCGGCGGTCCTCGAGCCGCCACCACATCAAAGGAGTCTCCGGTGAGTGTGCAGCCCTATCGGCCGGCGGACCCCGCCGACCTGGAGCGGGCGTTGAAGATCGCCGTTCAGCATCTCGCGGGGGACCGCGCCGAGATCATTGAGGGAGTGATCCAGCCGGTGTCGCCGTCGTGGGGGCATGGGGGTTGGCAACTGCTCGTCGAGGAGCGCATATGAGGTCGTCTTAGCTCGATGGTGTGATGGCCGGCTTCCGGGCTTGCGGTGCCCTGGGTCATCCGGGTTAGCGTGGCGGCGCGATCTGGGACGCCGGGTGCGGTGTCGGCGTGCGGGGCCCCTGCTCCACCGGAGCGATGGTTCAGGGCCTCCCCGTCGCCTCTGGCCGTATCCATATGGCCAGGTCGCGTAGGGAACCGGCCTCCCGGGACCGGACCACGCACAGGATGCGTGTCGCCGCCTCGGGGTCGAGTACGCCGGGGAACCAGTGCGCCCAAGACCGTTCGGGGCGTGCGGCTGACCGGGCTCACTCCTGCTCAGTCCGTAGGAACGGTGCGGCGGAGTCCGTCAGGGACCAGATCCGTGGCCGAGTGCGGGAGCTGGGGTGTCGGACGGGCTCGGGGAACATCGACCTTCCGGGAACACCGAACTGGTACGTGCCGGACCTGGCGGTGGTGCCCGGTGAGGTCGTGGCGAAGGACGAGGCGAGCATCCTGCCCGACCAGAGCCTGCTGATCGTCGAGGTGACCTCGCAGTCCAACGGGGACACCGACCGGGTGACCAAGCGCAGGCGGTACGCCCAGTACGGGGCCCCGCTGTACCTGCTGGTGGACCGACAGGGGCAGACCTGGACGCTGTTCTCCAAACCGGGTCGGCTCGGCTATGAACAGGCCGAGGGACCACACCCGTTCGGCACCCCACTGCACCTGCCGGAGCCCTTTGATCTCGACCTGGACACCGACGACTTTCTGACCAATGAGGCCCGGGTCGCCGCCCACTCCGACCGCGAGGTCGTGGTACGCGACGGCCGGGCCCAAGACCTGGCGGACGCCCGATGAACCTCGCGAACCCCTGGGCGGGGCGGCATTGTGCTCGGGCGGGTGACCCTCTCGTTTCGCGCCTCCGGCGCAAAGCGGCAGATACGGGCGAGGCGGGCCCGGGCCGAGACCGGTTGCCGGGTTTCGGCGGTGGCGTTTCGGTGACGGGTTTCTGTGGCGGGGGCAGGCGGTGGAGTTTCGGCGGCGGGGGCGGGCGCGGGCCGCGCCTGACTCTGGGGTGAGCGTGGCATGTGGGTGGCGTGGTGTGCGGGAGTTGGTTCGTGTTTTAACTTGGGCTGGCTTCCCTCGACAAGTCGGGCATGAGGGAGCAGGTTTCCGCCCCCTGTTGAAGATGGAACGGTTCGGCTGAGGGGATCAGCAGGCGGCCGGGCGAGCGGGGGCGAGTTCGGTGCTCGTCCGATGCCTCGTGGTCCGGCGGGCGGCGCGGTCGGAATCCAGGCCGGTGATCGCGCGGTGGGTCTGCGCATAGTGCTCGCGGCGAACCCGCGCTGGGTCCACGACCTGCGACTGCCGTTCGACTCCGGAAGCCTGCGAACCCTCCTCGGAGCCCAGGACTTTGCCGCGATCCGCACCTCCCTCGCCACCGCGCCTGCTACGACCAACCCATGCTCGACGCCTTCGTACACGCCATGCGGGGCAGGCCCTGGATGCCCGCCACCACTTGATCACGCCGGCCCCATCGACCGGCGATCAAGCATGCCCTCGACCAGAACCACCTATCCCACCCTTCTAGGATGGCCCGGTGCCGCACTTAGAGATCGTGACAGCCGTCGCCGCACCCCCGGACCGGGTGTTCGAGGCATGCCTCGATGTGGAAGCGCACACGCGGTCAATGGCCGATTCCCGGCCCGGCTGGACCAACGGGATGTTCACCACCCGTGGCCTCGAGCGCCGCCTGGTCTACTCCGTCAACCCCACGGGCATACCCAACGGCGGTGCCGCGGAGCGCCAGTTCGTCATGGACGTCATCAACGCCACCTTCGGTTCGAGGTGATGGATATGTGAGCTATGAAGGAGGACCAAGTGAGGGTGGGGAAGGCGAGTTGGGGGCCGGGTGCGAGCTTTGAGTCTCGGACGTGGAGGGTGCCGGGGTGGGGGGCGATCTCGAGGCATTCGGTTTGAGCTTGACTGTAGCTGGACTTGAGCCATGTCAACTCGGCGGTCATAGTTCCTCCATCAATTTCCTGATGAAATGTGCCGATTCTTCGCAACTGAGAGCTCGCCGGGAGATTGCGACGTTGCATCGCGCGAGGGCGCTGACCTTCTCAGGGTCCGCATACAGAGTGCCAGTCATCTGACCCTCTTCATAGGCGAGGAGTTGGTGTTCGGGAGTCTCGAGCAGGATGAACGGCCCATTGAGACCCACATGAGCGCCACCGAAATGGAGTACCTGGATGGCCACGTTGCGTCGTTGGCTCATTTCCAGCAGGTGGAGCAATTGGCGCTTGTGCTCCTCCCTGCTGCCGATGGGATGACGTACGGGCGATTCCCCGACGATGAAACTGAACTCCTTGTTCTGGTTGTCCAATAGGACCTGACGCGTCAACCGGCCCTTGTGCAGCGCTTCGATTTTCTCGTCGTCCATCGGTGGCAAGTGGCCTTCGCACAGTCGTCGGAAGTACTCTTCCGTCTGAAGTAGGCCCGGAATCAGCTGTGGTTGATACGAGCTGATGGCGATTGCCTCGGCTTCGTATCGCACGTAATCCTCGACGTAGACAAGGACCCTTTCCGGCTGCAGGTAGTCCTGCGCCGAGACCAGTAGTCCTTGCGCACCGCACATCGCATCTGCCACCTCGAGTAGTCGCCTCGTCGGCCTTCGGCGCCCCAGTTCCATTGATTTGACGTATTCCACGTCGTAACTGGCCTCTTGGGCCAACGCCTCGCGGCTCACCCCGGCGCGCTGGCGCCACAGCTTGATCTGGTTGCCGCAGTACCGCCACGTCATGGGTGGTTGAGAGTTCTCGCCTGCCACTGCCCGTACCTCTCCCAGTGCACGATCGTCGCTCGCGAGACTACTCCGGGATCGAGGTCATGAAGTCGGTTAACTCGTACGGGTGTTGTGTCATTGGAGGCGGGTCGTGAGGCGCTGTGTGTGGGTTACGTTGCCCGCATCGGGTTGCTTCGTGCCGTAAGCGAGGCGACCCCTGCGCCGGTCTAGCCACCGAGGCAGGGGTCTACACCCGCAAGGGACAAGGACTCCCGCAGATGCTGACGCATTTTATCGCGCCGGAAACCCGTTTCACGCGTGTATCGAATGAACTCATCCGTCATCCGCGCCTGGGCTCGGACGCCGTCCGCCTCCTCCTGTGGCTGTTGTCGCTGCCGGACGGGGTGGACCTCTCGTTGTCCGAGGCCGCGCGCCGGGCCGGGATCAAGAAGAGTGCCTTCCAGCGCGCCAAGGGGCAGTTGAGGGAGGAGCGGTACTTCCACGAGTGGCGCCTGCAGGGCCGTGACGGCCGCTGGGCGACCACCCAGCTGATCTCCAACGTCCCCCTCGCCCCCGGCGAGGCCCGCGCCATCCGCGACGGCTTCCGCCCGCCGACGGACGCAAAACCGGCCGCCGGTCAACCGGGCACCCGGCCCGTCGGCCGTCCCCAACAAAAGACGGGGGAGAAGAAACAC
>NZ_JBDJPF010000080.1:0-23647 GCF_054957865.1 Streptomyces xingningensis | reverse complement strand
CGCCGCACCGGCCGAAAGCCCAAGTACGTCCAGTACGCGGACTTCCGGCCGGCACACCGAGAGCACGCACCGGACGCCGCTCCTTTTGGGGCAAACCCCGGCCGACGCGGCACTAGCCTCAGGCCGGGCTGAGCCGCGCCTCCTCCTCCGGGCGGCGGAACATACGGGTCGCGGTGACCTCCCCGTGCACCGGTTCCGCGTCCGGATCCTGCTGGGGCAGGCCGGGCCGCAGATGCTCCTCGACGCTGATGTATTTGAGGCCCGCGCGCAGGTCCGCGTCATTGCGCAGCCTGATCACCAGCGGGAACTCGGCCAGGGCCGTGGTGTCGAACAGGCCGGTGGTGTAGAGCAGTTGCACACCGAGCGCATCGGCCACGGCCCGCTGGAGCTCCAGCAGATAGGTCGCGTTGGCCCGGCCGATCGGATTGTCCAGGAACAGTGTGCCCGCGTGCCGCTGCTTGTCGCGGCCCCGGTCGTTGCTGCGCAGCGCGGCCATGGTGCAGTACAACGCGATGGCCGCGGTCAGCAGCTGACCGCCGGAGAACACATCGCCCATCTGCCCCACCGGCACCCGCTCGGCGCGCAGCACCGCATCGGGCTTGAGGATCTCCACGGCCACACCACGCGGCAGCAGGGCCGCCCGCACTCCGCGCAGCAGCAGCGACATGCCGTCCCGGCGCAGGTCGGAGTTCTTCTTGACGGCGGAGCGGGTCGCCTCGTCGATGACCTCGCCGAGGCGCTCGGTGAGCGTGCTCTGGTCCGGGTCCTCGAAGCGGATGCGCAGGAACTCCTGGCCCGACCACTCCCCCAGCCCCTCGGGCAGCCGGGAGAGCCGCTGTGCCGAACGGAGCGTGGTGAGCGAGGACTCCACCAGCCCGCGCAGCCGGTCCACGATGCTGTCGCGATTGCGCTCCAGCTGCTCCAGCTCGTCCGTCAGCACCCGCAGCCGGGGGGCGAAGGCCTCCGCCCAGGCCGCGGCGTGCTCGGGCAGGGCGGCGGCGGGCAGTTCGCGGATCTGCCGGCGGGCCGGGGTGCGCACCTGCTCATAGCGGGTGGAGTTGGCGTGCCGGACGAGCACATCGCTTGCCTCGCGGACCGCCGTCTCGGCCGCGGAGAGCTCTCCCGCACAGCCGCGCAGCGAGCGCCGGGCCTCGGCGGCCGCCTGCCGGGCCTCCTCCAGCGTCCCGGGGTGGGGCTCGGGCCGTTCGGCCTCCTCCTGCGGGGAGTTGTCGCGCAGCAGATCGCGCAGCAGGGCCGCGGTGTCATCGAACCCGGTGGCCGCGTCCTCGGCGGCGCGGTGGGCGCGCAGCAGGTCGGCGTGTGCGGTGCGGGCGTCCGCCAGGGCGTCCGTCCGGGCGGAGAGCTCGGCGGTGGCGGTGCGCAGCAGTTCCCTGGCCCGGCCGGCGTCGGCGGGCACCCGCTCCGCGGGGAGCTCGGTGTGGGCGTCGCCGTCCGCCGGGGCGAGCCGCTCGGCCTCGCCGCGCAGCCGGCCGAGCTGTTCGCTGGCCGTGGACGCGCGGGTCTCCAGCATCTGGACGAGGGACTCGGCGCGGGCCGCCGCGGCCTGGCGGGACGGTCCGTCGGCGCCGTCGGTGCTCTCCAGGAGCTGGGCGGCGCGGGTGCGCACCTTGTTGGTGAGGCGGTCGAGTTCGGCGCGGGCGGCGCTCTCGTCGCTCTCGGCGCGGGCCTGTTCGGCGCGCAGGTCGGCGCCGACGCCGACCTTCTCATAGAGCCGCGAGGCGGCACGGTATGCCTCGCGCAGGGCGGGCAGCGAGGCGGTGGGTGCCTGAGCCGTGCCGGTGACCTCGTCGGGGGCGCCGGCGATCTCCGCCCGCTCGGCGCGCAGGGCGCGGGCCGTGCGGTGGGCGTCGTCGGCGGCGCGCTGGGCGGCGCGGCGGTCCTCATCGGCGGCGCGCGCCCGGTCCACGCACCCTGCCGCCCGCTCCTCCGACTCGGCGGCCTCCTCGGTGAGTTCGCGCAGCCGCGACTGCCAGTGGGCGCGCTCGCGCAGCCGGTGGGCGAGGCCCGCCAGCGCGTCGGCCACCCGGCGGGCGCGCTGGGCGGCCTCCTGGCGTTCGTCGCGGACCCGGGCCGTCTCGGCGGCGGACTCCTCGGTCTCGGCACGGACCGTGCGGGCCTCGGCCAGCGCCTGCCGGGCGGTGTCCGCGGCCGCGCGGGAGCGCTCGGCCTCGGCGGCCAGTTCGGCGAGCCGGCCGGGCGGGCAGCCGTCGCGCCATGAGGCGAGACGGGCGGCGAGCGTGCGGTCGCCGGCCAGCCGGGCCGCTATGGCGCGGATCTCCTCGTCCCGGGCGGTGGCCCGCTCGCGCAGGGCGGCGCGCTCCTCGTCGGCGGCGCGCTCGTCGTGCATGGCCGGGTTGGGCGGGACGAGAAACACCTCGGCGGCGCCGCCGCCTCGCGCGTCCGGATCCGGTGCCGGGGCGAGCAGCGCGGCGGCCGTGCCGACGGCGACGGCCGAGCGCGGCAGCAGCGAGGCGGCGCCCAGCACCTCGCGGGCCCGGGTGTGTGCGCCGGGGTCGGTGATGACGACGCCGTCCACCAGCTCGGGGCGGGCGGCGAGGACGGTGGCGTGGTCGGCGGGGTCCACGGCCTGGGCGAGGTAGCGCCAGCCGGGCAGCGCGGGAATGCCGTGCTCGCCCAGGTATTCGACGGCGGCCAGCACATCGGGGCTGGGCGGCAGCAGCCCGCCGTCGCCGAGCGCGCCCAGGATGCGCGAGTCATCGGCGGCGGCGGTGCGCAGGTCGAAGAGGTGCCGCTCGGCGGCGGCGACATTGTCGTCGAGCAGCTCGCGCAGCGAGTCCGCGTTGCGGTCCAACTCCTCGGCGGTGAGCGGGCCTTCGGCCCGGGTCACCGGCCGGGCCGCGCCTTCCCCGCCGCCGGGCGCCCGGCCGGGCGTCGCGCCGCCGTCGTCCGCCGCGCGCTGCCCGGGCAGCTGGCCGGAGGCCGCAGGCTGCGGAAGCCCGAGCAGCCCGGCGAGGCGCGGTGCGGCGCCGATGGACTCGGCGGCCCGCCGCTCCGTCTCGTACGCCGACTCCGCCGCCCCGGCCGCGTCGGCGGCCCGGGCCGCGGTCAGCTCCGCCCTGCCCTCGGCGGCGGCCGCCTCCTTGGCGCGGTCGGCGGCCTGCCGGGCGGCTTCGCGGGCGGCCTCGTAGGCGGCGACCGCGGGCTTCTCCGCGTCGCTGGCGGCGAGTGCGGCACGGGCGGGGTCGGTGTCGGGGGCGGTGTCGTCGAGCCACCCGGCGCGGACCGCTTCGGCGGTCTCCTGCTCGACCTCGGCCCGGCGCTGGCGCAGGTGGCCGGCTTCGCTGCGGGCGCGCTGGGCCTCGGTGGCGGCGGCGGTGGCATCGCGGTGTGCGGCCTCGCCCGCCTCCTGGAGGGTCGCGGATCGCCGCTCGTGTTCGTCGGCGAGCCGCTCGCCCTCCGCGGCCGCGGTGTTGAGGGCCCGCACCAGCTCGGTGGCGGCCTGGGCCCGGGCCGCCAGGGCCGGGGCCGCGTCGCGCTCGGCCTCGTGGATGGCGGCGGCCACCCGGGCCGAGCGGTCGGCGGCGGCCCGGTGCCGCAGCACGGTCTCGGCGGCCTGCCAGGCGGAGTGCAGGGTACGGGCGTCATTGAGCTCGCGGCGCTGGGCGGCGGCGGTCTTCTCGGCGGCGGCCAGCGCCAATGAGGCGTGCCGGTAGGCGAGTTCGGCGGCGATCAGCGAGCCGTGGCCGCGCGCCGACTCGGCGTCGGTGACCCGGTGCGCGGCGGCCGCGACCTGCTCGGCCAGCTCGCTCGCGCGCCCGCGCTCCTCGGCGCCGCGCAGGGACAGCCGGCCGGCGAGGGTGCGGGTGCGGCGCTCGGCCGCGGCGTGCACGCCGCGTGCCGTCTCCCGGCGGCCGGCCGCCTCGGCGATGCGCGAGAGCAGGTCGAGCGAACCGGCGGTGAAGTCCCGCTCGGCGGTCAGCTCGGCCCGGCGGCCCAGCTTGTGGGCGAAGCCGTGCACCAGGTCGGCGAGGCCGTCGGTGTCCCGGGTGTCGGTGACGGCGCGCAGCAGCAGATCGGTGAAGTCGGAGTCGTTCTTGACCGCGAAGAGACCGGCCGCCTCGCCCTCGTCGGCGTTCATCTCCCGCTGGTAGCGGAAGAGTTCGGGGTCCAGGCCCAGCTCGCCGAGGTGTTCGTTCCAGCGCTCGTGGATCTCCTCCCAGGCCACGTCCAGGTGAGGGTATGCCTTGCCGGCCTCGGTGAGGGCGTCGCGGAAACCCTTCATGGTGCGCCGGCGCCCCCGTGCGCCGGAGGCGCCGGACAGCGCAGCGCCGGAAGCGCCGTCGGCCGGGCCGCGCATGGCCATGGTTTCGGAGACGGGCAGCGAGTCGAGGCTGAGCCCCGGCCCGGGCCGGAAGGAGTACCAGGCCTCGGCGAACTTCCGCGGGTCGTTGGAGACTTGACGGCCGCGCCATTCGCTGACCTTGCCGACGACGATGCTTTCACCCGTCAGGACGTGCTGCCACTCCAGGGCGACATGGCCGCAGTCGTCGGCGAGCAGGAACTTGCGCAGCACGCCGGAGCTGGCGCCGCCGAGGGTGTTGCGGTGGCCGGGCAGCATCACCGAGAAGATCAGCTTGAGCAGGACGGACTTGCCGCCGCCGTTCTCCAGGAAGAGCACGCCCGCCGGTGCGGGGCGGCGTGGCGGGCCGACCGGTTCTTCCGCGAAGAACTCCGCCTGCAGGGGCGCGGGAGACGGCACCGGCGCACCGACTCCTCGCAGGTCCAGCACGGTGTCGGCATAGCGCGCACCGGCGGGCCCGATGGAGTAGAGGCGGACCCGGGACAGCTCGTACATGGCGGCGGACTCTCGTTGATCGCAGGGGTGTTGACGGTGCTCAGGAGGGGTTGTGCGCGAAGAAGGGCAGGCCGGCGTCGGCGACCAGGTCGAGGTCGTCGGCGTCGTCCGGCGGCAGCAGGGTGGCACCGCCGTCACCGACCGGCACGATGCCGAGCTCCAGCAGCTCGGCCATGGCGGCGTTGCCGGCCATGTCGCGCACCTGCAACTGATAGCGGGGCGTGGTGCGGTAGGTGCCGCCGGCGTCGTCGCCGGTGCGCTGGAGGAAGCCGGAGTCGACGAGGAAGGCGACGGCCTTGGCGATGATGCCGGTGGTGGAACCGGCCAGCCGGCGGGCGTCCTTGGTGGCGCCCGTCGCGCTCCGCCGGGCGTAGACCCGCCAGGCGGCCTCCAGGCCGGGGGCGTCGGTGCTGGGGTCGGTGTTCTCGCCCTGCTCGGCGGCCCGTTCCTCCAGCCTGCGGCAGGCCTGCCGGACGAAGGCGTCGACGCCGTTGACGGTGACGCGGCCGATGTAGCCGTCGTCGGCGAGGTCCTCGGGGCGGGGGAAGGCCATGGCGGCGACGGCGAGGTGGGCCAGGCCGTGCAGGAACCGGTCGGCGGAATCGGCGGTGGCCCGGCGGGCGTAGTCGCCCATGCGGACGGCGAAGACGGAGTCCTCGGCGGCGGTGACGGCCATCCCGGCGCGGGTGGACACCTCGAGGACGACCAGGCCGAGCCCGGCGGCGACGGCGTCCACCAGGCGGGCGAAGGGGGGGTCGTCGCGGTGCCGGCGCAGCAGCTCGGTGTACTCGGCGTCTCTGGCGGGCGCGAGTCTGGGCTGCAGGCCGAAGGCGACGAGGCGGGCCGCGTCGGCGGCGTCCGCCGGGGTGAGGGTGCCACTGCCGCTCGGGGTACGGGCCGACTCCGGGTCGGGCGCGGCGTGTTGTGCCGCGTCGTCGGTGTCGTGGTCGGTCACGGTCTGCTGCTCCTGTGGTGATGTTGCGCTGGTCGGTGGGTGAGGTGTTCGGCCCTGTCCCGCCCTTTCATCGGGACACCGGACGGGCTCATGCCGCCTCCGCTCGATCCGCGGCCATGCCGGCCGCGTCCAGCAGGGCCTGGCCCACGATGAGGTCGGCGCCGCCGAATTCGGGGTCGTCCAGCTCGGTGCCGTCGTCGACCGCGAACAGCAGCGACTGCTCGCCCTGGCGGTAGGCGGTGCCGACCGAGGGGCTCGCGGCGTGCACGGCGAGCAGGGCGACGAGGTAGGGGAGCCCGGGGTCGCGGCGGCGGGCCTCGGCCAGCAGGCCGGACAGGCGGCGGGGGGCGTCGGCCGGGAGGTCGAGCAGCTCCATGGCGCTCGCCAGCTGCGCCTCGCTGAACCGGCTGTCGTCCGGGGTGGCGATCAGATCCGGCTCGGGCATCTCCGCACCGAGGTGCTCCCGCTCGGCGGGCGGGGTGAGCAGCATGTCGACCAGATCGCCGATGCGCACCGAGGCCGGGGTGCGCAGGCCCGTACCGCGGGCGAAGAAGGCGTCGGTGACCCGCCCGGCCCGCTCCAGCGGCAGCGGCAGGACGGGCGCCACGAGCTGCCCGTACAGATCCAGGCCCGCGCGGGCGGCGGGGGTCGCGAAGGCCTGCCGGTCCTGTTCGGCGCGGAACAGCGGACCGGCCTGCAGCAGCCGGGACTGGAGCTGGGTGTGCCGGCGGATGCAGTCCTTGACGATGTCGACGAGCTCGGCGGCGCGCCGCTTGTGCTCGGCCGTCTTCGAATCGACCGCGGCCTCCGCCTCGTCGCGTGCCTTGCGGATGTTGGTGAGGATCGCGTTCTCGTGGCGGTAGCGGTCGGCGACGTGGTCGAGCGCTTCGGCGATCATGTCGGGGACGGCGCGCAGCCAGTCCACCGCACGGACGTCGCGACGGGTGGCGTCCAGGGTCCTGCGGAGGGTTTCCGCGTACTGCACGGTGCGGTAGCGGGCCTGTTCGGCGGCGAGCTGGGCATCGGCGAGCCGGCCGCGGCTGATGAGGACCTCGAGCTTGACCTCGGCGGCGATCTGCGCGCTGGTGACGTCCGTGTCGAGGGCGCCGACCAGGACGTTGACGGCCTCGTCGGTGGTGCGCAGGAAGACCGTGCCGCCGGGGCCGGGGACCTCCTCGATGAGCTTGAAGTCGTAGTCGCGGCGGACATAGGCGCCGTCCGGGCCGAAGGTGCCGTAGACGGCGCGGAAGCCCCGGTCGACGCTGCCGACGTTGATGAGGTTCTCCAGGACCCAGCGGGCGACCCGCTCGTGCTCGGCCTGCGGCCGCCGGGGGGCCTGGGCGGCGACCCGGGGCAGCAGCCTGGTCACTATCTGCTCGTGGTCGGCGCCGGTGTCGAAGTCCATGTTGAGCGTGACGAGGTCGATGGCGGCCAGGGCCACCTCGGCCATGGCGTAGCCGCCGTACTCGCCGGCGAGGTTGGCCTTGCGGGCGTCCAGGTCATGCAGGGGCGCGGTGCAGGCGAGCGCGCGCAGCCGCCGGGCCAGGCCTTCGTCGGCCGCGGGGCCCGGGGCAATGGGGGTCCCCCCTGCTCGAGCGGAGCCGAGAGCTTGGGGGAGCACGCCACCGTTGAACTGGGGCGAAGCGGCCGTCGGGGCTGGAGAAGTCACGTCGCACAGAGTAGGCGGTCGCACTGACATCGCACGAAACGGCGCGGTGGAGCACCGGCCGGATGCCGTCCGCCGAAGTTCGTCACCGAGCGGCCCGCGGCGAGAGCCCGCCGAGCGGGCCGGTGACGATCCCGGCCGCGCCGGCCACCGGCAGGGGGTGCGCCGGGTGGCGAAGCCCACGACGACCACGGAACTCCCCGGCCCCTGCCCGTTCCGGCGGGGCGACTCGCAGAGAGGGCCAGGCTATTGTTCAACAATCCTCAATGGGTGGGAGCCGACCGGAAGTTGGCCGACTGTCCGGACGACGCCCGGCGGCTCGTCACCGACGCCATGGAGGCCCGCCGATGACCGCCACCGGCCCGGCGCCCCGCAGCGCCCCCGTCCTCGATCTCAACGCCGACCTCGGCGAGGGCTTCGGCCGCTGGCAGTTGACCGACGACGACGCCCTCAGGTGCCGCCCGACGGGCGGCCGGTGGTCTTTCTCGCGGACCACCCCCACGACGGGCGGCTACCCCGTCGTGGGGGTGGTGCCGGAGGCCCGGCTGTCCGCGGCCGCGCAGGCCGTGCCGGGTACGCCGGTCCGCTTCGCGGTCCGGGGGCTCACCGGTTCCGCCGGGGCTCCGTCCCGTACCCCCCGCCCCCCGGCGTCCGTATCACCAGCACGTCCCCCGCCCGTACCGCCACCACATCGCAGCCGCCCAGCCGCTGCACCGAGCCGTCCGCGCGCACTACCTCGTTGACGCCCAGCGCCCCCGGTCCGCCGCCGGCCATGCCATAGGGCGGCACCCGGCGGTGGCCGGTGAGCAGGGCGACCGTCATCGGCTCCAGGAAGCGGATGCGGCGGACGACGCCCCGGCCGCCGTGCCAGCGGCCGGGGCCGCCGCTGCCCTGCCGGATGGCGAAGCTCTCCACCCGCACCGGGCAGCGCCACTCCAGCACCTCGGGGTCGGTCAGCCGGGAGTTGGTCATATGAGTCTGTACGGCATCCGCTCCGTCGAAGCCCGCTCCGGCGCCCGAGCCGCTCGCCACGGTCTCGTAGTACTGCACCCGGTCGTTGCCGAAGGTGACGTTGTTCATGGTGCCGGAGCCCTCGGCCTGCACCCCGAGCGCGGCATACAGCGCTCCCGTGACGGCCTGCGAGGTCTCGACGTTTCCGGCGACGGTGGCGGCCGGGAAGACCGGGGCGAGCATGGATCCCCCGGGGATGCGGACCCGGAGGGGCTTGAGGCAGCCGCTGTTGAGCGGGATGTCCTCGGCGACGAGCGTACGGAAGACATACAGCACCGCGGCCATCACCACGGAGCCGGGCGCGTTGGCGTTGCCCGGCTGCTGGGGCGAGGTGCCGGTGAAGTCGATGACCGCTCCTCGCGCGGCGTGGTCCACCCGGACGGCGACCTGGATGACCGCACCGCCGTCCGTCTCATAGCGGTACGCGCCGTCGCGGAGTCCGGCGACGATGCGGCGCACGGACTCCTCGGCATTGTCCTGCACATGCTGCATATACGCCTGGACGGTGTCCAGCCCGAACTGCTCGATCATGCGCCGCAGTTCCTGGCTGCCCTTCTCGTTGGCGGCGAGCTGGGCGCGCAGGTCGGCGAGGTTGGCATCGGGCGCGCGGGACGGGTACGGACCCGAGGTCAGCAGCTCATGGGTCGCCCGCTCGCGCAGTCTGCCGTCGCGTACCAGCAGCCAGTTGTCGAAGAGGATGCCCTCCTCGTGGACGGTACGGCTGAAGGCGGGCATGGAGCCGGGGGTGATGCCGCCGATCTCGGCGTGGTGGCCGCGCGAGGCCACCAGGAACAGCAGGCGCTCGCCCGCCGCGTCGAACACCGGGGTGACGACGGTGACATCCGGCAGATGGGTCCCTCCGTGGTAGGGATCGTTGATCGCGTAGGCGTCACCGGGGCGCATCACCCCCTCGTTGCGCCGCAGCACCTCCTTGATGGACTCCCCCATCGAGCCCAGGTGCACGGGAATGTGCGGGGCGTTGGCGATCAGGTTGCCCGCCGCGTCGAAGAGGGCACAGGAGAAGTCGAGCCGTTCCTTGATGTTGACGGAGTGCGCGGTGTTCTCCAGGCGCACTCCCATCTGTTCGGCGATCGCCATGAAGAGGCTGTTGAAGACCTCCAGCAGCACCGGGTCGGCCTCGGTGCCGACGGCCGGGGTGCGGGGAAGCGGCCGGACGCGGCTGAGCAGCAGATGCCCGCGGTCGCCGACGGTCAGCTGCCAGCCGGGGTCCAGCACGGTGGTGGCGTCGGCCTCGGCGACGATCGCGGGACCGGTGAGGACGTCCCGCGGGCGGAGCCCGGTGCGCTCGTACAGCCGGGTGTCCCGCCAGCGGCCCCGGGTGAACATCCGCACGGTCGCGGCGGGTCGGGGTCCGGTGTGGCGCGGCGGCCGCCCGGGGACGTCGGCCCGCGGCTCGCCCGCCGCGCCGACGGCCTCCACCGACACGGCCTCGGCGACCAGTGGCTTGTCCATGGTGAAGGCATAGCGGGCGCGGTGGGCCCGGGCGAACTCCTCGGTCATCGCGGTGACGCCGCCCAGCGGAACCGGGATGGCGGCGTCGGTGCCCGCGTAGCGCAGGTGCACCCGGGCGGTGGTGGTCACGGTCTCCTCGGGGACGCCGTCCGTGCGGAGCTCGCCCCGGGTGAGGTCCGCCAGCCGGGCGCACTCCGCGCGGATGCGGGGCAGCGTGGTCTCGTCCAGCCGGGCCTCGACGGCCTGTTCGCGGATGGCGGTGGCGTCGGCCACGCCGATGCCGTACGCGGACAGCACACCGGCGAGCGGCGGCACGATCACGGTGCCGATGCCCAGGGCGTCGGCGACCGCGCACGCATGCTGGCCGCCCGCGCCGCCGAAGCTGGTCAGCGCGTAGCGGGTGATGTCATGGCCGCGCTGCACGGAGATCTTCTTGACGGCGTTGGCCATGTTGAGGACGGCGATGTCGAGGAATCCGGCCGCCACTTCCTCGGGGCCGCGGCGGTCCCCGGCGGCCGCGGCGGTCTCCTCGGCGAGCCGGGCGAACCGCTCGCGGACCGTCCGTGCGTCCAGCGGCTGGTCGCCGCCCGGGCCGAAGACCGCGGGGAAGTGGTCCGGCTGCACCCGGCCGAGCATCACATTGGCGTCGGTGACGGTCAGCGGGCCGCCCCGCCGGTAGCAGGCGGGGCCGGGCACCGCACCCGCCGAGTCGGGGCCCACGCGGTAGCGCCGCCCGTCGAAGTGCAGGACGGAGCCGCCGCCCGCGGCCACCGTATGGATGTTCATCATGGGGGCCCGCATCCGCACCCCCGCGACCTCGGTGCCGAAGATCCGCTCGAACTCCCCGGCGTAGTGCGAGACATCCGTGGAGGTGCCGCCCATGTCGAAGCCGATGACCCGCCGGTGTCCGGCCTCGGCGGACGAACGGGCCATGCCGACCACGCCTCCGGCGGGCCCGGACAGCACGGCGTCCTTCCCCCGGAAGTGTGCGGCCGCCCGCAGCCCGCCGTTGGACTGCATGAACATCAGCCGCACACCGCGGAGTTCGCGGGCCACCTCGTCGACATAACGGCGCAGGATCGGCGAGAGATAGGCGTCCACCACGGTGGTGTCGCCGCGGGACACCAGCTTCATCAGCGGGCTCACCTCATGGGAGCAGCTGATCTGCGGGAAGCCGAGCTCGCGGGCCACCCCGGCGACGGCCTGCTCGTGTGCGGCATGGCGGTATCCGTGCAGGAAGACGATGGCGACGCTGCGGAAGCCGGCCCGGTGGGCCGCGCGGAGCGCCTCGGCGGCCACCGCCAGGTCCGGCGCCCGGAGCACGGCGCCCCGGGCGTCGATGCGCTCCGGGACCTCGATCACCCGGCCGTAGAGCGCCTCGGGCAGCACGATATGGCGGTCGAACAGCCGGGGACGGTTCTGGTAGGCGATGCGCAGGGCGTCCCGGAAGCCCTCGGTGACGACCAGGACCGTGGGCTCGCCGGTGCGCTCCAGGAGGGCGTTGGTGGCGACGGTGGTGCCCATCTTGACGACGCCGATCCGGTCGGCGGGCAGGGGGTCGCCGGGTGCCAGGCCGAGCGTCAGCCGGATCCCGGCGACGGCCGCGTCGGGATACCGTCCGGGGTCGTGGGACAGCAGCTTGCGGGTGACCAGCCGGCCGTCCGGCCGCTTGCCCACCACATCGGTGAAGGTGCCACCGCGGTCGACCCAGAACTCCCAGCATCCGGTCATCCGGCCCATGCGGCCATTGTGGGCCTCCTCCGGCCGCCCGCGCGGGCCGTCCCCGAGGCGGGGTGCCCGGTCATGCCGCCGCACCCCACCCGCAGCGCAGATCCAGCACCTCCCGGTAGTGCTCCAGCAGCCGGTCCCCCACCGCCGACCAGCTGCGGCCGAGTACGGACGCCCGCCCGGCGCGCCCGTACTCGGCCCGCATCCGGCGCCCGGCCTCCAGGGTCAGCACCGCCTCGCGCAGCGCCCCGGCGTCATGGGGCCGTACCAGCAGCCCGGTGCGGGCGTGCTCCACCAGGTCGAGCGGGCCCCCCGCGGCGGGTGCGATCACCGGCACTCCGCTGGCCTGTGCCTCCTGCACGGTCTGACAGAACGTCTCCAGCGGTCCGGTGTGGACGAAGACGTCCAGTGAGGCGAAGATCCTGGCGAGTTCGTCGCCCGTGCGGCAGCCGAGGAAGCGCGCGCCCGGCAGGGCCGCCCGCAGCCCGGCGGCATGCGGTCCGTCGCCCACCACGACGACCCGCACACCCGGCAGTGCGCACACCGGCGCCAGCAGTTCCACCCGCTTCTCGGGGGCGAGACGGCCCACATAACCGACGATCAGCTCGCCGCCCGGCGCCAGCGCGCGGCGCAGCTCCAGGTCGCGCCGCGCGGGGTGGAAGCGCTCGGAGTCCACGCCGCGCGGCCACAGCCGCACCCGTGGCACGCCGTGCTCGGCCAGGTCACGGGCGGCCGAGGCGGAGGGCGCGAGGGTGCGGTCGGCGGCCCGGTGCACGGTCCTGATCCGGCGCCAGGCGATGTTCTCGCCGACGCCCAGGTACACCCGGGCGTAGCCGGCGACGTCGGTCTGGTAGACGGCGACGGTGGGCACGCCGAGCCGCACCGCGGCCGCCATGCCGCGGGCGCCGAGCACGAACGGGCTCGCCAGATGGACGACATCGGGGCGGTGCGCGGCCAGCACCGCGAACAGCCGGCGGCTCGGCAGGGCCACCCGCACCTGCGGATAGCCGGGCAGGGGCAACGAGGGCAGCCGGACCACCGGGCAGGGGCCGCCGGCGTCCGCCGTATCCCGGGCCTCGCCCGGGCCGGGGCGGCGGGCGGGGGTCACGACCAGCGTCCGATGACCGCACCGCGCCAGATGGCGGGCGGTCTGCCAGGCGCAGTGGGCGACGCCGTTGATGTCGGGGGGAAACGATTCGGTGACGATGGCGACTCGCATATGGACGTTCTCCATAGCGTGCGCGTGACGTGGGCCACGTGGATCTTTCCCCCGGGCAAACGTCCTGTGAGCGTTGCCCGTGCGCGGGATTCGGCTGCCGCTGCCCGCGATCGCCCCGGTCCGCGATTCAGTCGACGCCGCGGATGATGTGCGGCTCCGGATCGTCCTCGTCGGCCGGGCCGGGGTCGTCATAGGCCGCCGCCCGGCGGGTGGCGAGTGCGGCGTTGCCGGGGACTTCCAGGACCTCGCTCAGGACCTCGCTCCGCCCGGTCGCGCGCTGTCGTGGGCGGTCTTCCTGCCCCTCGGGGTGTTCCATGAGGTGGTTCCTCCCCCTTGAAAGTGCCGGGTGGTACTGGTGCGGGGCGTTGTGCCCCGAATGAACCTTCCCCGGCCACCCGTCCGGTACGCCGCCCTCGCATGGACGTCATCAGATCGGACTATTCACCCGCTATTCAGGCGAATTCACCTCCAATCGGGTTAAACTGCAAGAAGGTCCGAACCGACTTGGAAAGAAGGTGGCTGATGTGACCGCCCCTACGTCACCCCGGATCGAACAGCACCCGGACATCAAGGCGCTCCGCGCCCACTCCGAGGAGACGACGGCGACTCCCGCCGCCCAGGCCGTCGAGGCCCTCGCAGTCCTGTGCGGCATCTACTTGGCCGCCTCACCATGGATCGTGGGTTTCAACGGCTCGTCCACCCTGGCCGTCACCAACCTGATCACCGGCGTCGCATTCGCCTGCCTGGTCGGCGGCTTCGGGTCCGCCTATGAACGCACACACGCCATGAGCTGGGCCGCCCTGGCCATCGGCGTCTGGACGATCATCTCGCCATGGGCCGTGTCCGGCCGCACCTTCGGCATGGCCGCCCAGCTCAGCAATGTCATCGTGGGCGCCGTCTGCTGCCTGCTCGCCCTCGCCCTGGCCGGGCTGGGCATGCGCCGGGCACGCAACTGACGGAGGCCCCCTCGGAAGATCCCGTCAGGCCTCCTCGGCCGCGACGGGGCGGGCGACCCCGGTCCCGGGCGGACTCACGCCCGGGGCCGGGGCGCCGGCATCGGCGGCCCAGCCCGCCCGGTCGCCGCCGTCGCCGAGCGCGCGCCGCGCCCGCTTGCGCAGCTGCGTGTCCATGTCACGGCGGATCCGTCCGATGATCTCATCCATGTCGGGCATGCGGGCGACAGTAGAACCCGCGCGGTGCCCATGCGGCACGAGGGCGGCGCCTTTCACCCGGCCGGATGAACGGCCTCCGCTCCCGGGCCGGTCCCCAACGGGCCGCCCGGCTGGGCGACTTGCCGCACACGCCACGAAATCACCGCAAGCCGGGCCACATTTGACAGCCTGTCAGGAAATGGCCGCCCGCCCACCGCCCGCCGCGTACCAGCGGTCGCCGCGCCGCTCCGCCAGCCCGTGCCCGGCCAGCTCGTCGATGTGCCTGAGGATGGTGCGCGGCTGATAGCCCACCGCCCCGCACAGCTCGTCCACGGATGCACCCCCGGCACCGCGGGAGCGCAGACCGTCCCAGGTGCGCGCCGCATGGCGGCCCAGCCGTGGCGCCGACGGCGAGTCCGGGTGCGACTCCGGGCGGGCCGCGGGCGGGCGGGACGAGCCGACCGGCCGCGGGGTGCGATTGACCCGGCGGTGCCTGCGGCCCTTCTGGCGCTTGCTCATAAACCACTCTCCGTCCTGCATGGTGGATACCGGCTGGTGCCGACGGGTCAACTCAGCGCCGTCCCGGCCGGTTACGAACGTCGCACTGAGTGCACGACGCATGACGTACGGCAATCACAAGTATCCGGCCCAGAACCACCCAATACCGGATATGTGACGCTAGGGGCGTGCAGATATTGATTACGGAGGAAGTCACGGGGTTCACCGGATCACGGGGAAACCTTGGAAAACCTCGGGTTTCCCCGGGTCGGGGCCGATCATCATGACGGGTGTGACCGTGGAAACCGTACGCGCCGAGGGCAGCGACCGGGGGGACCCTCCTCCGGCGTCCTCCGACACGCCCGGGCAGCGGCGCCGACGTGAGGCGCTGCTGCTCGGCTTCGCCGTCCTGATCAGCTGTTTCGGCTATCTGTACACCGGCCTGGCGATCGAGGACCGCATTCCCCCCGGGCTCCCCGGATTCGCGGGCAGCATGGTGTGCCTGGCCCTGGTGCCGCACCTGGTGGTGCGCCGCTGGGCCCCGTACGCCGACCCGCTGATCCTGCCGCTGGCCACCCTGCTGTCCGGGCTGGGGCTGGTGCTGCTGTTCCGGCTGGACTTCGCCTACAGCGCGCGGTACCACTCCGCGGGCACCGCCTCCGGCCAGCTGATGTGGACCGTGATAGGCGTGGCCGTCTGCATCGGCGTGCTGATGCTGCTCAAGGACCACCGGCGGCTGCAGCGCTACATCTATCTGACGATGGCCGTGGCGCTGGTGCTGCTGATGGCGCCCGCGGCCTTCCCCGGCGACACCTACGGCGCCAAGCGGTGGATCTTCCTCGGCCCGCTGTCCTTCCAGCCGGGCGAGTTCGTCAAGACCATGATCGCGATCTTCTTCGCGGGCTATCTGGTCACCCACCGGGACGCCCTGGCACTCACCGGCCGCAAGGTGCTCGGGGCCCGGCTCCCGCCGGGCCGCCAGCTCGCCCCGATCCTCGCGGTGTGGGTGCTGAGCCTGCTGGTGCTGGTCCTCGAGCGGGACCTGGGCACCTCGCTGATCTTCTTCGGGCTGTTTGTGGTGATGCTGTACGCGGCCACCCAGCGCACCAGCTGGGTGGCGTGCGGCCTGCTGATGGCGGTGGTCGGAGCCGCCGCCGTGGGCTCGATGGAACCGCACGTCAAGGGCCGGATCGTGGCCTGGCTGCACCCCTTCGACATCTATCTGCCCAAGGGCCAGCGGCCCCCGGGGCTGATCTCCGACCAGGCCGCGCAGGCCCTGTTCGGCTTCGGCAGCGGCGGGGTCACCGGGACCGGCCTGGGCCAGGGCCACCCCGAACTGATCGGCTTCGCCGGGCGCAGTGACTTCATCCTCACCACGGTCGGCGAGGAGCTGGGGCTCGCCGGGATGATGGCGGTGCTGCTGCTGTACGGGCTGCTGGTGCAGCGCGGACTGAGTGTGGCGCTGCGCTCGCGCGACCCCTTCGGCAAGCTGCTGGCGGTGGGGCTGGCGGCGGCGCTGGCGCTCCAGGTCTTTGTGGTGGCCGGCGGCGTCATGGGGCTCATTCCGCTGACCGGCAAGGCCCTGCCCTTCCTTGCGAAGGGCGGCTCGTCGCTGGTGGCCAACTGGCTCATGATCGCGCTGCTGATCAGAATCAGCGACGGCGCGGGCAGGGCGCGCGAGCGCCCGGCGCAGGGCTCCGGCCGGCCCCCCGCGCCGTAGCGGCGCCGCGGCCCAGGGGGCACCGTGGAGGGTCCAGGACTCCATGTCCATGACCAGCCAGGGTGTCCCCTCGCCGAAGGAGCCTCAGCCGTGCCGCACACCCGTCCCGCACGGCGCCGGAGCGGGGCGCTGTGCGCCCTCCTCCTCGCGCCCCTGCTCGTCCTGCTCACCGCCGTCCCGGGCACCGCGGCCCCGCCACGCCGCGCCCCGGTCGCCGAGACCGACCGGGGCCCGGTGCGCGGCCGGGCGCACGGCTCGTACGACACCTTCGAGGGCATCCCCTTCGCCGCACCGCCCACCGGGCGGCTGCGCTGGCACGACCCGGTGCCCGCGCGTCCCTGGCACGGCATACGGGACGCCGGGGCACCCGGCCCCCGATGTGCGCAGGCCGCCCAGGACACCGGGGCGGCGACCGGCTCGGAGGACTGCCTCTACCTCAATGTCACCGCGCCGGCGCGGGCCCGGGGCCGGGGTCTGCCCGTCATGGTCTGGCTGCACGGCGGCGACTTCGTCTTCGGCTCGGGCGACGTCTACCGGGCCCAGCGGCTGGCGGTCCGGGGCGATGCGGTGGTGGTCACCGTCAACTACCGGCTCGGCGTCTTCGGGTTCTTCGCCCATCCGGCACTCGCCGGGACCGGCTTCGGGCTCGCCGACCAGCAGGCGGCGCTGCGCTGGGTACGGGCCAACGCACGGCACTTCGGCGGCGACCCGCACCGGGTGACCCTGTTCGGCGAATCGGCCGGTGCCATCAGCGTGTGCGCGCACCTGGTCTCGCCCCGGGCGGCCGGGCTGTTCCGGCGGGCCGTGCTCGAGAGCGGCTCGTGCACGACCAGCATGCCCGCGAACGGCCCCACCCCCGGGCTGCCCGCCTGGAGCCCCTGGGTGCCGCTGCGCGACGCCCGGTCCGAGGGCGCCGACGCGGCCCGCCGGCTCGGCTGTACGCACCCGGACCGGGCGCTGCGCTGCCTGCGTGCGCTGCCCGCCGGAAAGCTGGCGACGGCCGGCCTGATGCAGTCGTTCTCGTTCGTCCCGTACGGCACCGGCCTGCTGCCGCTGCGGCCCGACCGGGCCCTGGAACAGGGCCGCTTCCACCGGGTGCCGGTGGTCCAGGGGACCAACCACGACGAGATGCGCTACTTCGTCGCCGCCTCCTTCGCCGCACACCCCGTCCATGACGAGCGCGGCTACCGGGCGCGGCTGCGGGACAGCTTCGGCACCGCGGCCGGGGCGGTGGAGGCGCGTTACCCCGCCGCGCGCTACCCAACCCCCGCCCTCGCCTGGGCCGCGGTGCTCACCGACCGGTCGTTCGCCTGCACCACGCTGCGGGCCGACCGCGCGCTGGCCGCCCGGGTGCCGGTGTACGGCTATGAGTTCAGCGACCCCGATGCGCCGAACGCCTTCGGCCTGCCGACGGTGCAGGAGGTCCCGTACGGCGCCGCGCACGCCTTCGAGCTGCCGTATCTGTTCGTCCTCCCGGCCGCCTTCACCCCGGCGCAGCGCACGCTGTCGGCGCGGATGACCGATGCCTGGACGCGGTTCGCCCACACCTCCGCGCCGGGCTCGCACTGGCCGCGCTTCCGGGCGAAGGCACCGCTGGTGCAGTCGCTCGCCCCCGGGCCGGAGGGCATCCGCCCGGTGGATCCGGGCCGGGAACACCACTGCACCTTCTGGGACCGGCACGGCGCCTGACCCGCGCTGCGGGCCGCTCGCCCGCGGTGCCCGATGGGGGCATGCTGCGGCTCCGCGGCGCAGGACCGGCGCCGGCCGCAGCACCCCGCGAGATGCCCGGCTCCGCCGCGTGGGCGCGGCCGGCCACGGACGCCCGCGGCCGGTTCCGCACACCCGGCGGAGCGCTACCCCTTGCCCCGGAAGAGCTCCACCAGATCCTGGCGCCCGAACACCCCCGCGGCCTCGACCGCCGACGGCGTCCCGGCCGCGGGGTCGGCGCCGTGCGCGAGCAACAGCCGCACCACCTCGTCCTCGCCCTTGAAGACCGCGCCCGCCAGCGGCGTCTGGCCACGATCGTTGGCCCGGTCGGCATCCGCCCCGCGCTGCAGCAGCGCTTCCACCGCGTGGGCATGGCCGTGGTACGCGGCCAGCATCAGCAGCGAGTCGCCCCGGTCATTGGTGAGGTTGGCCGGAACCCCGGCATCCACATAGGCGGCGAGGGTGTCGGTGTCGCCGTGCCGCGCCAGGTCGAAGACCCTGGCCGCGAGCTGGAGCACCTCGGGGTCGTGGGCGGGCTCGGATGCGGGGGGCTCGGTCATCGTCTGCGGTCCTCCGGTGTCGGCCGCCGATGTGACGCATCGGCGTATGGGTGCATTGCCCGGCTGTGCGCCCCACCCTACGTACGGCGGCGCCCTGCTCCGCCACGCCGGAGCCATCCGGGTGATTTGAAGGACAAGTCACTCTTACGCCACCGCTCCCGTTTTCCCAATCCGGCACTTGCTGTGACGCTGTAAGGACTCATGGTGACCACCCTCACAACCAGGAGAACCCCATGATCCTCTCGATCTCCGGCGTCGTACTGCTGGGTGTCATCGTGTTCCTGTTCTTCCGCAAGGACGGCCTGAAGGCGTCCCACGCGCTGGTGTGCGCGCTCTTCGGCTTCTATCTCGCGAGCACGGCCATCGCACCCAGCATCCGGGCGGGCGGCGCCAGCCTCGCCGGCCTGCTGGGCGGGCTGAGATTCTGACCCCTCCACCCCACCGGGAGGCCGATGTGGGCCGCCGAGGACACCACCGACCGCCGGCCGGCCGGTCTCCGCTCACCCATGGGCGCGAGCTGGCGAGCACGGCCGCCGACAGCGCCCTGGACGCGCTCCACCCGCTGTTCACCATCGCGCGCGGCCTGCGCTCACTGGCCGCCGCCGGGCGCCGCGGGTGGGCCCGGACGCCGGCGGACCGGCGCGGTTCGGCCCTGCTGCTGGCGGCCTCCTGCCTGCTCATCGTGGCGCTCGTGCCCTACGGCCCGCCGCTCGCCGCGGCCGCCCTGCTGGCGGCCGGGGCCTGGCGGGGCCGGGACCGCAGGCCCGCCGCGGCGGGCGCGGACGATCCGGACGCCGTCCGGCTCCAGGCGCTCTACGACGCCCTGGTGCCCTACTTCTCGTCCCCCCTGGACCCGGCACCGCTCTATGCGCACGACGGCGACTGGCAACAGGCGTTCGACGAGCCCGCCTTTGGCGACGACGGGCGGCTGGTCGCGCTCCGGCTGCGCTATCCGGCCTACTTCACCGACGGCGAGCCCGAATCCCGGGCCAGGATCGAGCGCCTGCTGCAGATCAAGGCGGGGCGCGGGCGGGAGTACCGGTTCGACTGGGACGAGGAGGCCGGCCGGCTGTCGCTGCATGCGCTGTCCCCGCTGCCGACCGACATCTGGGCCCAGCGGTTTGTGACCGCGCCCGGGGAAACCGTGCTCGGCTTCACCGACCCCTGCGCGGTGCAGCGCACCCTGCCGGTGGCCGCCGGCGAACTGACCCATGACGTCCCCCCGGTGATCTGGCGCACCGGGCAACGCTCCACCGAACCCCACCTGTTGGCCCTGGGCCGGGCCGCCTCCGGCATCACCACCCTGCTGCGCTCGATCACGCTGCAGGCCCTGCACCAGGGCGAGGTGGTGGTGATCGACGGCAGCGGCACGGGCCAGTACTCCTGCCTGGCCGGGCGGGAGGGCGTACTGGCCGTCGAGTCTTCGCTCACCGGCGCGCTCGCCGCCCTGGAGTGGGCCTCCCATGAGACGCAGCGGCGGCTGATGGCGGCCAACCAGGCCCGCCGGCAAGGGCATCCGGCCCCCGAGGACATCCGCCGGCCGCTGTGGATCGTCGTCGACCGCCCCGCCGCCCTCAGCGAACTCGCCGCGGGCGAGGGGCGGCCCGACCCACAGGAGCTGCTGCAGACACCCCTGCGGCACGGGCGGACCGCGAACGTCACGGTCACCGTGGGCGAGGACATCGACGGCGAGCGGCTGCTCACCGAGCCGGTACGTGCGCACACCCGGGCCCGGGTGGTGCTGGGCGCGGTCGGTCACGACCAGACCCTGGCGGCCCTCGGCGCACCCCCGCTCACCACGCCGGTCACCGACGTCCCGCCGGGCCGGGGCTATGCGCGGCTGGGTTCCGGGCCCGTGCTGCGCCTCCAGGTGCCGGCCACCCCGGATCCCCAGGACGAGGAGACCTGTGAGGCCCAGCGCCAGGCGGTGCTGACGCTGCTGCCCCGGTGGCCGGCCGAGGGCTCAGGCGACGTAGGTGCGTGGGGACTCGGCGGCGACGGGGGCGCCGGCCGCCACCAGCCGGACAGCCTCGGCGAGCCGGGCGGCCGCCTCCTCGGCGACCGGCCCGCGCACGGTGAAGGGCAGCCGGACGTAGCCTTCGAAGGCGCCGTCGACGCCGAAGCGCGGACCGGACGGCACGCGTACCCCGAGTTGCTCCCCGACCTGGGCGATGCGCGAGCCGGAGAGCCCTCCGGTGCGGGTCCACAGGGTCAGGCCGCCGCGTGGGACGGTGAACTCCCAGTCGGGCAGGTGGCGTCCGAGGGCGGCGACGACGGCGTCCCGGCTCTCGCGGGCCTCGGCACGCCGTATGTCGAGGGCGGCATCCCAGCCTTCGGTGTTGAGCAGCCAGGTGACGGCGAGCTGTTCGACCACGGGTGTGCCGAGGTCGGCGTAGGCGCGGGCCGCCACCAGGCTGCGGATGACGTCCGGCGCGGCGCGCACCCAGCCGATCCGCAGCCCGGCCCAGAAGGACTTGCTGGCCGATCCGACGGTGATGACGGCATTGCCCGCGGGGTCGAAGGCACAGACGGGGCGGGGCAGTTCGAGGCCTGGTTCGAGCAGCAGGTCGGCCATGGTCTCGTCGGCGACGAGTACGGTGCCGGCGGCCCGGGCCGCCTCGACGAGGGCGCGGCGCTGCTCCTCGGGGGCGAGGGCACCGGTCGGGTTGTGGAAGTCGGCGATGACGTAGGCGAGGCGTGGAGCGGCGTCGCGCAGCACCTGGCGCCAGGCGGGCAGGTCCCAGCCGGCGAGCCGGTCGGCCATGGCGACGGGCACCAGGCGGGCACCGGCTTCGCGCATGAGCTGAAGGACATTGGCGTACGAGGGTGATTCGACGGCGACCCGCTCACCGCCGCCGGCCATCAGCCGGCAGATGGCACCGACGGCCCCCATGGCACCGGTGGTGACCATGATCTGCTCGGGCATGGTCGGGATGCCGCGCGCGGTGTAGCGGTCGGCGAGGGCCCGGCGCAGGGCGGGCAGGCCCGCGGGGTAGTCGCCATGGGTGTGCGCATAGGGCGGCAGTTCCTCGAGGGCGCCCTGGAAGGCGCGGGTGAGCCAGGGTTCGGGGGCGGTCAGCGCGGCGCAGCCCAGGTCGATCACCGAGCCCGCGGCCTCCGGCGGCAGCGGGTCGAGCGCGCGGGTGGGCAGCGGGTTCCCGGCCGGCACCGCGGTCCAACTGCCCGCGCCGCGGCGGGACTCGAGGAACCCCTCGCCGCGCAGCGCCTCATAGGCGGCGGCGACGGTGGTGCGGCTGACGGAGAGGGCGGCCGCGAGCTCCCGCTCGGCGGGCAGCCGGGCGGCCACCGGCACCCGGCCCTCGAGGACGAGCAGCCGGATGCGGTCCGCGAGGGAGCGGTAGGCGGGCACCCGGCGGCCGTTGATGGACGTCACGACGGACCGGGTGCCGCGTCCGTACTGCGCGTCGAGGAGACGGGCAAGCTGCTGGGCACCCACTGAAGCGGTCCACTGACTCATCTCTGCAGTCCACTTTCTCGAAATTGGCCATGGTTCATGCGCTGTCCCAGTCCACAGACTGCCATGCAACAGACCACTTGCACCACTGCCAGGTGCCACCGGCCCTGGCTCCCGGGGAGGGATCTTGTCCACATCAAGGGGGTTCACCCGAGCACTGCGGCTCACCCGCCGTCTCGGACAGCTGTATGTCGGCCTGGTGCTGTACGGGGTGAGCGCGGCCCTGCAGCTTCGGGCGGGGCTGGGGCTCGATCCATGGAATGTGCTGCATCAGGGGATCGCCCGCCACTCCGGCCTGTCGGTGGGCACCGTCCAGATCATCGCCGGCGCGCTGGTCCTGCTGCTGTGGGTGCCACTGCGGCAGCGGCCGGGGCTCGGCACGGTCTCCAATGTGGTGGTGCTCGGCCTGGCGATGGACGCCACCCTGAGCCTGGTGCCCGGGCCCGGCTCGCTGTGGCTGCGGGTGCCGCTGCTGGTCTTCTCGGTGGCGCTGTGCGGAGCGGCGACCGGGCTCTACATCAGCGCCGACTTCGGCCCGGGCCCGCGGGACGGCCTGATGACCGGACTGCACCGCACGACGGGCCGCTCGGTGCGGCTGGTGCGGACCTGCATCGAGGCGGCCGTCCTGGCGTCCGGATTCGCCCTGGGCGGCTCGGTGGGCGTGGGGACGGTGCTCTTCGCCGTGACCATCGGCCCGCTGTCGCAGCTCTTCCTGCGCCTCTTCGCCCCCGCGAAGGCGGAGCGGCCGGCCGCGGACACCGCTGCCACCCGTCCCGGCCACCCCGGATGCGCCCTCACACCCGCCCCCGTGCAGGACTGAAACCAGCGAGCGGGTAGTGTACGCCCTCGACCCACCGGATGAACCGTTACTGCGCGCTAAAGCCATGGAAACGCAGGGTGACATCTGTTGTCAGATGTGACAAACCGGGCGCCGATGGGTACAACAAGGGGCGGCACGACGGGCGACGCATGTCCCTCAACGGGAATCTTCACCGCCGACCGGACGTTGACCGGATGACGACGACAGCGACACCTGTCCTGTGGGCGACAAGCCCGGGAGGCACGAATTCATGAGTGAGCGAGCTCTCCGCGGCACGCGACTTGTGGTTACCAGCTACGAGACCGACCGCGGCATCGATCTGGCCCCGCGCCAGGCGGTGGAGTACGCATGCCCGAACGGCCATCGATTTGAGATGCCGTTCTCTGTAGAGGCGGAGATTCCGCCGGAGTGGGAGTGCAAGGCGTGCGGCGCCGTGGCACTCCTGGTGGACGGCGACGGTCCCGAGGAGAAGAAGGGGAAGCCCGCGCGTACGCACTGGGACATGCTCATGGAGCGGCGCACTCGCGAGGAGTTGGAGGAGGTACTGGCCGAGCGGCTGGCCGTCCTGCGCTCCGGCGCCATGAACATCGCTGTGCACCCGCGGGACACCCGCAAGTCGGCCTGAGGGCCGCACAGCACAGTCGGCAAGGGCCCGGGCCCCCGCGGTGGCACGGGGGGGGCCGGGGCCGGGGTTGGTCACCCGCCGGGCCGGGCGCCCCGGGCCACCCGGCCCGGCGGGGCGGGGGCGGGTGGCGCCCCACCGGGGGGCTATGTGCGCTTGTTGCGGCCACTGGCCCCCACCCCCCAAAGCGGCCCCGGCCCGGCCT
>NZ_JBDJPF010000079.1:0-23789 GCF_054957865.1 Streptomyces xingningensis | reverse complement strand
AGCCAAAAGGTCCTGGCTGCATAACCAAGGACTCTACGTTTTCAGGGGATTGACATCGGCATCGACGTCGACGACTCCCAACGCCAGCCTGATGGCAACCGCTCACGCCTCTACCGCCTCACCTCACCAGAGAGGCGCTGCATTCCAGCACCCGGAGCACCCGCAGCACCCGAAACAGCACCTGACCTGCAACGTTCTCCGGGTGCTGACACCGACCGCAGCACCCGCACCAGCACCCGCAGCACCCGCAAGCCCGCCGCGCCGGGTGCTGCGGGCGCTGCACCGGGTGCTGCAACTTCGCCAGCACCCGCACCGGCCACCCCACCCGACCAGCGCATTTCCACCCCTCCGGGTGCTGCGGGTGCTCCGGGCGCTGCAATGCAGCACCTCTCGGATGCCACCACCCCCTGCGAGGTCTGCAGCCTCCCACTCCCGGACTTCGCCATCGAGGCCGGCGACCGCACACACACCACGTGCGACCCCACCCGCATCCCCAGGAGCTGACCCATGCGCATCCGCCTCCACGGCACCGAAGACGAATGCCGCCGCACCGCCGACCGCATAGCCCGCGTCCTGGACGTCCTCGACACCAGCCGCCCCTACCCCGACCGCCCGCCGAGCCACCTCGTCCGCATCTACCTCACCGTCAACCCGCCTGCCGCAGAGGAGGCCTGACCTTGCCCCGCGCCCGCGAACCCCGCCTGAAACTCACCGACGTCCTCGAAGAACTCGACATCTCCCGAGCCGCCTTCTACCGCATGCGCGCCCGCGGCAAGGCCCCCAAGTGCAGCAAGCTGCCCAACGGCCACCTGCGCTTCCGCCGCGCCGACCTCGACGCCTGGTGGGCGGGATGCGAGGAGACCAACCGCTGATGGGCATGAGCTACCGAGTCCGATTCTGGGACATCCGGGAGCGTTCCGGCCGCCGAAGTCCTTTCGAAGTGAGGTGGACGGTCAACGGACGTGAGAGTTCCGAGTCATTCATCACCATCGGTCTTGCGGAGAGCCGCCGTTCCAAGCTCATGACGGCGGCGCGAGAAGGGGAGCCCTTCGACGAGACCTCAGGGTTGCCGGCGTCCGAACTGCGCACGCTCAAGCAGCGCACCACCTGGTACCAGCACGCCCACGACTACATCGAGCAGAAGTGGGACCACACACCTGGCAACACCCGCCGCACCTTGGCTGATGCTCTGGCAACGGTGACGCCGGCGTTGACGAAACCGGGCCCAGGACAGCCGGATCCCCGTGTTCTGCGCCGGGCTCTCTACAGCTGGGCATTCAACAAGAACATGTGGAAGACCCAGCCGCCCGAAGAGTGGCTCGAAGCACTGCACTGGGCTGAGCAGCATTCCCTCCCTCTGAGCTCACTCGATGATCCAATCGTCCTACGGCAAGTGCTCCACGCCTTAACACGCAAGCTCGACGGGCAACCAGCCGCTGCCAAAACCGCTCTGCGAAAGCGAGCCACGCTCAGCGACGTCTTAGGCTTCGCCGTTGAGAAGGGCTACTTCGCAGTCAACCCTGTGCTGAGGACGAAATGGCAGGCGCCGAGGGCGACCGAAGAAGTCGATCCGGAGTGCGTGGCGAACCCGCTGCAAGTGGCGCAGTTACTCGAGGCTGTCCGCCGTCAACGCGGCCGAGGACCGCACCTCGAGGCCTTCTTCGGCTGCATGTACTACGCCGCGATGCGCCCCGCCGAGGTCATCAGGCTGGGTCTCTCGCAGTGCCACCTGCCGGAGACAGGCTGGGGGACACTCACCTTGCGCGGCGGTGTCGTACTCGCCGGGCGGGAGTGGACAGACAACGGCCAAGCGCACGAAGTGCATTCGCTCAAGCGGCGAGCACCGAAGGAGATACGCACCGTTCCGATACCGCCGGAGTTCGTCGAAAAACTCCGCTCCCACATCGATCAGTACGGAACTGCCCCGGACGGGCGTCTTTTCCGCAGCGAGAAGGAGCTGTACGTCCAGCACGCCGCGTACAACAGGACCTGGAAGAGGGCACGCGAGCTGGCGCTTGCCGAGCCGGAGCGGTCCTCGCTGCTGGCCAGACGCCCGTACGACCTTCGGCACGCGGGAATTTCGTTCTGGCTCCACTCTGGTGTGGATCCAGCGGAGTGCGCCCGACGCGCTGGCCACAGCATGGCGGTGATGTTCCGGGTCTATGCCAAGGTCCTCGCGGAAGGCCAAGAGCGGGCGAACAAGCGGATCGAGGAGGCCATGAAGGAGTGGAACAACAGGTGATGCCATGCTCGTACGGCACGGATCTGCTGCGCTGGTGGCGCTTTCTTCTTTGCACTTTGCAAGTCGATGCAGTAGGCCTCGGCTTGATCAGGCTTCATGCGAAGGGTGATAGGGCGGGTTTCTGCCGAGGGCGACGGTGCCCGCATTGGTGATGTGGAGTCGAGTACTCAGGACGGGCATCGGGAAGCGCTGCATGGCAAGCCGTGATTTTAGCTCTGCGTGGATTGTGTCCAGGTCGAGAAACTGGGGGCCGTCGATGATGCCTGCTTCCAGGATGGCGCTCAATGTGTCCGTCATGCCGGGTGCTCCGTCAGGTCCGTCGAGGAATGCCGCACCATACGGGCCGGTGGAGGCGAGCACGATCGTGCTCGCCTCCATCATGGCCGTTCCCGAGAGTGGCCCCATCGCCTCTACCGCGCGGCCCGAGTAGCAGCAGTCGAGAACGACGACCTTCCGGTGCGCCTTGCTTGCCGCAAGCTTATTGCGCAAGACGGAGTAGGGCAGCGCGGTGAGCTCGACCGTGCCCTGGCCTGCCCTGGTGTCTGGCTCAGCGAGCAGCAACTCACCATTCGACGACAGCAGGCCGTGTCCGGCTAGATAGAGGAAAAGGACGTCCCGCGCGCGCGAGCAGGCATCGCTCACTGCCTCGAAAATCCGACCCCGGTCCTGGTCGAGCAGCACTGTGACGTGATCAGGTCTCGGAAACGACCCCCAGTCGGGTCGTGTCATTGCCGTGTGGAGTCTGCGCATTCCCCTTGCGACGCCCGGTAGCCCTGGAAGCTGTGGGTCGCGGAAGTCGGCGGCTCCGATGAAGAGGGCGCGAGACCGCGCCGGATCGGGCATGGGGTGAGGTAGTCCGCTTCCGCCAGGACCGGCGACATGTTGGTCTCGGCCGGCCTGAAAGGCCCGCATGTCATTATTCATCGTGGAATATGCGGTCCCGGAGTCTCCCGTATCTGATGGCGCGGTCGGCTGAAGTGCTTCGGCCAGGTTGATCGAAAGCCGATGTGCGTCGTAGGTCGCCATCCATCGTGTGCAGAGCCTGTCGCACCATTCGTCCTCGTCAATCCGGCGTGCCTGCTTCGCCATCAGCTCGACCACATCGAAAAAGATGGTTCTGTTAGGTAGACGAGGCTGGGTGAACAGCTGGTGAATGGTCGAGCGGCCTACCTTGAGCTGCTTCGCCAGGACCGTTGCGCTCGGCCATCCTGCCAGCGCGTGCAGGCAGTGAAGATCCGTCATCAAGTCGTGGAGCGGGCCAGGCTCAAGGCCGGAAGGGAACCGGAGTCTGGGCATCGTCGACCTCCGCCTGTCCGCCATCGTCCGCGAACGTCCATATGCAGTATGCGCCGTCCGTTCTCGGCTGCGCGTGTCATCGCTCGTATTCAGCGCCGTGATCTTGGGTTGACGCTGGTCTGAGAGGTCGGCACGGGGCTGGCCCGTTCAGTGGAGGGAGACATAGGTGAGCCGTCGCGGAGACGAGGAGAAGGACAGGTGGTGGCGCAGGCTCGGTGTGATCGGCTCGTTCGTCGACGCTGCGGCCCGCATCGCCGAGCTGCTCATCCGCCGGTGACCGAGCGGACCGTGGTCTTGGAGGTTGGGACCGGATCGGTCCCAACCTCCGAGCTCTCCTGATAGGTACGGGCAGGTAGTTGAGTGAGCGTCCAGCACTCGCGCCGAGCAACTCTTAGGCAGCAGCCAGTTGTCCGTGTTGCGGTGGTGGTCAAGCCCGAGGCGTCGAACTCGTCGAGGTGTCGCCCTTGACATCTCCAAGGTGCCGTAGTGCTTGGGAGATTGGGCGCCATCGAGCAGGAGTGCTCGTCGACGAGTGGGCCTCCGCAGCGATACCCCGACTTGGCCCGTGACTGGCCCGGAGACGCTGGTCAGGAACGGTATTCACGTGAGACAGAGTGAGACATAGGCCGCATGGCGGGCGGCCTTGGCTGGCACGGCCTTCCGCGGAGCGAAGGGCCGCTGAGCGCCATACGCGCAGCTCAGCGGCCCTCCCAACTCCCCTAGAACAGCCCCAGCTTCTGTGCCGAGTAGCTCACCAGCAGGTTCTTCGTCTGCTGGTAGTGATCCAGCATCATCTTGTGCCCCTCCCGCCCGATTCCCGACTGCTTGTAGCCGCCGAAGGCGGCATGCGCCGGGTAGGCGTGGTAGCAGTTGGTCCAGACCCGGCCCGCCTGGATGGCGCGGCCGGCCCGGTAGGCCGTGGTGCCGTCGCGGGTCCAGACGCCTGCGCCCAGGCCGTAGAGGGTGTCATTGGCGAGGGTGATGGCGTCGTCGAAGTCCGTGAAGGAGGTGACGGCGACGACCGGCCCGAAGATCTCCTCCTGGAAGATCCGCATCCGGTTGCTGCCCTCGAAGATGGTCGGCTCGACGTAGTAGCCGCCGCCGAGTTCGCCGCCGAGGTGGGCCCGGGAGCCGCCGGTGAGGATGCGGGCGCCCTCCTGCTTGCCGATGTCGAGGTAGGACAGGATCTTCTCCAGCTGGTCGTTGGAGGCCTGGGCGCCGATCATCGTACCGGTGTCCAGGGGGTGGCCCGGGACGATGGCTTCCGTGCGGGCGATGGCGGCTTCCAGGAAGGCGGCGTAGTGGCCGCGTTGGATGAGGGCGCGGGACGGACAGGTGCAGACCTCGCCCTGGTTGAGGGCGAACATGGTGAAGCCCTCGAGAGCCTTGTCGAGGAAGTCGTCGTCGGCGGCGGAGACGTCGTCGAAGAAGATGTTGGGGCTCTTGCCGCCGAGTTCGAGGGTGACGGGCTTCAGGTTCTCGGACGCGTACTGCATGATCAGGCGGCCGGTGGTGGTCTCACCGGTGAAGGCGATCTTGGCGACCCGGGGGCTGGCGGCGAGCGGCTTGCCGGCCTCCACGCCAAAGCCGTTGACGATGTTGACCACCCCCGGCGGGAGCAGGTCGGCGACCAGTTCCAGCCAGACGTGAAGGGAGACGGGGGTCTGCTCGGCGGGCTTGAGGACGACGGCATTGCCGGCGGCCAGGGCCGGGGCGAGCTTCCAGGCCGCCATCAGGATGGGGAAGTTCCACGGGATGATCTGGGCGACCACACCCAGCGGTTCGTGGAAGTGGTAGGCGACGGTGTCCTCGTCGAGCTCGGAGAGGCTGCCCTCCTGGGCCCGGATGGCCCCGGCGAAGTAGCGGAAGTGGTCGATGGCGAGCGGGATGTCGGCGGCCAGGGCCTCGCGGACGGGCTTGCCGTTCTCCCAGGACTCGGCGACTGCCAGGGCCTCGAGATGCTGTTCCATGCGGTCGGCGATGCGGTTGAGGACCGCCGCGCGCTCCGTGGGGGAGGTGCGGGACCAGGAGGGGAAGGCGGCGTGGGCGGCGTCCAGGGCGCGCTCGACGTCTTCGGCGGTGCCGCGCGCGACCTCGGTGAAGGCCTGGCCGTTCACCGGGGTCGGGTTCTCGAAGTAGCGCCCCCGCGCCGGGGGTATGTACTCACCGCCGATCCAGTGGTCGTAGCGCGGGCGGAAGGAGACGACCGCGTCGGAGGAGCCGGGGGCGGCGTATCGGGTCATGGTGACGGCCTCCTGGGACACTGCCGCCCGCTCCGTCGCGGGCGGCGACGGCAAGTGGCTACCCAGGGACCGGTGGTCCAAGCCCTGCCTATGTGGTGTACACATCAGGCGAATGTCTGTATGCCCGCATCGCGAAGGATGGAAGAGCCATGAACAAGAAGGTGCTTGTCGACATAGCCGAGCGCACCATCGCCGCGTACGTGACCACCTTTCTCGGCCTGATCATCGCCGATGGGTTCGACCTGACCAGCGTCTCCGCGCTCAAGGCCGCCGCCATCGCGGCCCTGCCGGCCGCCCTCTCGGTGATCAAGGGGGCGATCGGCAGGTATATGGGCGACAAGAACAGCGCGGCCTGGCTGCCGGGCCGGAGCGCGGCGGAGCAGCCTCAGGCGTCCAAGCCGTAGCGCCGCGCGGCCGCCGCGACCGTGGCCGGTTTGACCTCGCCGCGGCGGGCCAGGGCCGCCAGCGCGGCGACGGTGACCGACTGCGGGTCGACGCCGAAGTGCCGGCGGGCCGCTTCCCGGGTGTCGGAGAGACCGAACCCATCGGTGCCAATGGACGTCCAGTCCTGCTCGACCCAGGGGGCGATCTGATCCGGAACCGCCCGCATCCAGTCGCTGACGGCCACCACCGGTCCCGGCGCACCGTGCAACACCCGGGTCACATAAGGCACTCGGTCCTCGCCCCGCAGGCGCGCCGCGTCGCAGGACAAGGCGTCGCGGCGCAGCTCGGTCCAGGACGGGGCGGACCAGACATCGGCGGCCACACCCCAGTCCTCGGCCAGCAACCGCTGGGCGTCCAGCGCCCAGTGGATGGCCGTGCCGGAGGCCAGCAGCTGCAGGCGCGGGGCGTCGGCGGACGGGGCGTCGGCCTCGCGGTAGCGGTAGAGGCCCTTGAGGATGCCCTCCTCCACGCCGGCCGGCATGGGCGGCTGGACCTTGGGCTCGTTGTAGACGGTGAGGTAGTAGAAGACGTCCTCGGGGCTCGGCCCGTACATGCGGCGCAGGCCCTCGCGGACGATGACCGCAACCTCATAGGCGAAGGCCGGGTCGTAGCTCAGCGCCGCCGGGTTGGTGGAGGCGATCACGTGCGAGTGGCCGTCGGCGTGCTGGAGCCCCTCGCCGGTCATGGTGGTACGGCCTGCGGTGGCGCCGATGACAAAGCCCCGCCCCAACTGGTCGGCCAGTGCCCAGAATTGGTCGGCGGTGCGCTGCCAGCCGAACATGGAGTAGAAGATATAGAACGGGATCATCGGCTCGCCATGGGTGGCGTAGGAGGTGGCAGCGGCCGTGAAGTCGGCCAGCGAACCCGCTTCCGTGATGCCCTCGTTGAGGATCTGGCCGTCCCTGGACTCCTTGTAGTAGAGGAGCTGGTCACGGTCGACCGGGTCATAGGTCTGGCCGGCCGGTGAGTAGAGCCCGGCCGAGGGGAAGAGCGACTCCATGCCGAAGGTACGGGCCTCGTCGGGGACCACGGGCACCCAGCGCCTGCCGGTCTCCTTCTCCCGCATCAGGTCCTTGACCAGGCGGACGAAGGCCATGGTGGTGGCGATCTCCTGCCGCCCCGAGCCCTTGTGGAGCGCCTCGAACGGCTTCGCCGAGGGCATCGGCAGCGGCTTGGCGACCACCTTGCGGGCGGGGGCCGGGCCGCCCAGCGCCGCCCGGCGCTCGCGCAGATAGCGCACCTCGGGGGAGCCGGTGCCGGGGTGCGCGTAGGGCACCAGCTCGCCGTCCAGCTCGCGGTCCGGGATGGGCAGGTCCAGCAGGTCCCGCATCGCGCGGAACTCCTTGCCGGTCAGCTTCTTCATCTGGTGGTTGGCGTTGCGGGATTCGAAGCCCGGGCCGAGGGTGTAGCCCTTGACCGTCTGCACCAGGATCACGGTGGGCGCGCCCCGGTGCTCGACGGCGGCCCGGTAGGCGGCGTACACCTTGCGCGGCTCATGGCCCGCGCGGGAGGTGCGGAAGAGCTCCAGCAGGGCGGCGTCGCCCAGCCCGGCGCCGATGGCGCGGAGTTCGGGGGAGGTGCCGAAGAAGTGGTCGCGGACATAGCCCGCGTCCCGGGTGGCATAGGTCTGGAACTGGGCGTCCGGCACCTCGCGCAGCCTGCGGACCAGGGCCCCGTCGGCGTCCTGGGCGAAGACCTTGTCCCAGGCGGTGCCCCACAGGGACTTCACCACATGCCAGCCGGCGGCGCGGAACTGCGCCTCCAGCTCCTGCACGATCTTGAAGTTGGGGCGGACCGGGCCGTCCAGGCGCTGCAGATTGCAGTTGATGACAAAGGTGAGGTTGTCCAGCCGCTCACGGCCGGCCAGGGCGAGGGCGGCGGTCGACTCCGGCTCGTCCATCTCGCCGTCGCCGAGGAAGGCCCAGACCCGGGAACGTGAGGTGTCCTTGATTCCCCGGTGCTCCAGATAGCGGTTGAAGCGGGCCTGGTAGATCGCGGAGAGCGGGCCCAGCCCCATGGAGACGGTGGGGAACTCCCACAGCCAGGGCAGTCGGCGCGGATGGGGGTAGGACGGCAGGCCGTCGCCGGCCGCCTCCTGCCGGAAGCGGTCCAACTGGCCCTCGCTCAGGCGTCCTTCGAGGAAGGCCCGGGCGTAGATGCCGGGGGAGGCGTGCCCCTGGATATAGAGCTGGTCGCCCGAGTTGTCCGCCTCCTTGCCGTGGAAGAAGTGCTGGAAGCCGGTCTCGTAGAGCCAGGCGGCCGAGGCGAAGGTCGCCATATGGCCGCCGAGCCCGGCGCGTTGATTGCCGCGGGTGACCATCGCGGCGGCGTTCCAGCGGTTCCAGGCGGTGATCCGGCGCTCCAGCTCCTCGTCGCCGGGATAGGCCGGTTCGTCGGCGGTCGGAATCGTATTGAGGTAGGGGGTCTCCAGCAGTGGCGGAAGGTCCAGTCCCGTCCGCTCGGCGTGTTCGGCCGTCCTGCGGAGCAGATGTGCCGCCCGGTGCGGCCCTCCGAAACGGGCGGCGGCGTCCAGGGACTCGCGCCACTCGGCGACCTCGGACGGGTCGGATTCGGGCAATTGGTCGAGCTGGGACACGGGCGGCTCCCCTTTCGCGTTCCCGGATGGGCGGAACCTCCTTGTTCCGTCCAGCGGAACCATGGTTCCGCGATCGATGATCGATCATTCGAGGGCCGGGGTCAAGACCGGAATCCGGCCTTTCACACGGGGTGTGCGATGCCGCACCCGTTCTCGTCCCCCGCACACGCTCCCCGGCCGGCCCGGTGCGCGGAAGACTGGCTTCTGCGAGTCCCAACTGGCGCGACGGGACCGGGCCGCCGGCCCTCCCCCGAGTCGGCGGCCCGCCGCCCCGTACCGCCGGGCGGACGGTACGGGGCGGAGCCCTGCGCCCTTCGGGGGGCGCAGGGGGCCTGTTTTGGGGTGGTCACGCACACCCCGCCGTCGCGCCGCCGGGGGCGGGTGCAACGATGTGCACGTCATGAGAACAGGGCAGCGGACGGGGCAGGTACCGAGGGCGCTGCGGGCCGCGGTGTTCGCAGCGGTCTGTGTGCTGCTCGCGGCCCTGGGGCACGCGGTGATGTCCGGGACGCACGTTCCGTGGTGGGCCGTGGCCGTGGCACTGTCCGGCACGGGCGGCTGTGCCTGGTTCCTGGCGGGGCGCGAACGCGGGCCGCTGCTGATCACGCTCGCCACGGTGGGCGCGCAGACCGCACTGCACTTCTTCTTCACGATCGCGCAGACGGTCGCGCGGAACGCCGCGCAGGGCATGCCCGCCGGGAACACGCACCAGACGCCCATGGACCCGGGCCGGGTGCTGTGCGGCCCGGCGGGGATGGCCATGAGGCATGCCATGCCCGGCGCGGGCGGCACCGGCGGTTCCATGGACGCCATGCCCATGCATGCCATGCACGTCGGTCATGGCGCCCTCGGCATGTGGTCGGCACACCTCGTGGTGGCGCTCGTCTGCGGCATCTGGCTGTCCGGCGGCGAACAGGCCGCCTTCCGGCTCGGCCGGGCGGTGGGCGCCCGGCTCTTCGCCCCGCTGCTGGTGCTCTTCCACGATGCCGTGCCGTGGTCCGGGCCGCCGCGCATCCGGGCCGGCTCCTCGCGCGCCGCGCAGCGGCTGCGGCAGCTGCTGTATGCGCATGTCCTCGCCACCCGTGGTCCGCCGCCGGCCCGGGTCGCCGTCTGCTGAGCCCGCGAGTCCCATGTCCTGATCGAGTCCCGTGTCCGATCAGGGGGTCCGCCGGGGCCGCCGACGGTGGCCGGTCAGGCCGTGTTCCGTCACCGGGCCCGCCCGTGCGGTGCGCGCGCAGTGCGCGCGCGGCGCGACCGGGCGCCCGGATCCCAGGAAGGACCCAGGGTGATGACCCCTGCCTGTTCCCAGGATGTGCCCCTCCGGCATGTCCCACCGGCCATGGATCCCAAGGATTCAGCCGATGTCCAGACCCGCCGCGAGGACCCTGAGCCGGTGTGCCCGCTCCTGCCAGCGGCGGCATTCGGCGCAGTCCCGCAGATGCGCGTCCAGCGCCGCGTCGGTGATGCCCGGCGGCGGCTCCTCGTCGTCGACGCGGGCGGATATGGCGGTATGAGCCTCACAGCAGTGCACCCCGCCATGGTCTCCGGCACCCCGCGCGCCCGTGGCACCGGGGGCCGCCGTGCGTGACGACGAGACGGTGACCGCCTGGGCGCTGGCGGCCCGCGGCGGTGACGCCGACGCGGTGGAGCGCTTCATCCGTGCCACCCAGAGCGACGTCCGGCGCTATGTCGCCCGGCTGAGCAACGACCCCCAAGGGGCGGACGACCTCCTCCAGGAGACCTATCTGCGTGCGCTGCGTGCGCTGCCGCGCTTCGAGGGCCGTTCCTCCGCCCGGACCTGGCTGCTGTCGATCGCCCGCCGTACGGTCGTGGACCGGCTGCGCTTCAACGCGGCCCGCCCCCGGCTGTCGGACACCGACGACTGGCAGACGGCGGCGGAACGCGCCCAGGCCGCGGAGCTGCCGGGCTTCGACGAAGGAGTGGCCCTCTCGCAGCTGCTCGACCGGCTGCCCGGTGAACGCCGGGAGGCGTTTGTGCTCACCCAGCTGCTCGGTCTGCCATACGCGGAGGCCGCACTGGTGGTGGGCTGCCCGGTCGGCACCGTGCGCTCACGGGTGGCGCGGGCGCGGGAGGCGCTGATCGGGCAGCTGGAGACTGCCGAGCGGGCCGCGTCCGCTGCGCGCGTACTGGTCGGCGCGGCCGGATAGGGCGGGCGGGCCGCCGGACACCCGGCGGCCCGCCGTCCGGCCGTCCCTACCGGCCCGTCACCGGGCCGTCGATACGGAAGGTGCTGCCGTTGCGGATACCGAGGCGGGCGCGCAGCTGGACCCGGCGCGCGGTGTCCGGCAGCGTCAGGTCCTTGCCCGACTCCGCGAGGCGCGTTCGCTGCTGCATGCGGTAGCGGAAGTAGACGTTGATCCGGTGCGGGCCGGACCGCACGGTGACCGTCTGGCTGCCCCACTCCGCCGGACGCTCGGTGCCATCGATCTCGATGAACGGGCGGGTGAGCAGGTGGTGGAACCAGGCGGTGAAGGGGGCCGGGCGGATGGAGAACAGCACGGTGGTCACCCGGGAAGTCGATCACGGGTGGCGGGCCGCCGCCAGGGCCTTGACCGGACCTTGACGCCGGTGCCGGTCAACTCCGGAGCAGCGCCGCGCTGCCCGCCCGGACGACCTCCGCCTGGGTCCGTACCGTGCCGCTCCGGCGGAAGGTCAGGACGAGGGGGAGCCGGTCGCCGACCCTGAGGCGGGGCGGGGCGGAGACCATGATGTCGAGGTCGTGGGGGGACATCGTCAGCGAGCCATGGGCCGGTACGGTCACGGAGGCGGCCATCTCCATATGGCTCGCGCCCCTCCTGGTGACCGTGCGGCTGAGCATGGCACCGCCCGCCGACGGCGCCGCCACGGCGACGAGTTCGTCGTCCTGGTCGCCGTCGTTGGCCAGCCGGAGGAACGCGGCGGTGTCATCGGTGCCGAAGGGCACGAGCACCCGGGCGTCCGCCACCGACACGGCCGCCGGGCGGCCCGCCGCACCGGAGGCCGCCCAGGCGCCGAGGGCGCCCAGGGTCACGGCGCACGCGGCGACCGGGACCAGGGCCGCCCGTGCGGTGCGCAGCAGAGAGTCCTTCATCGGCCGTTCTTCCTTCCGGGCGTGCCGGGCGTGCCGGGCGTGCCGGGCGTGGTCCTGCCGCGGCGGGCGGGCACCGGCTGCCAGCCGCGCAGCCGCAGGCTGTTGCCCACGACCAGCAGCGAACTGGCGGACATGGCCGCGGCCGCGAGCATGGGGTTGAGCAGTCCGACCGCGGCGAGCGGCACGGTGACCAGGTTGTAGCCGAAGGCCCAGACGAGGTTGGCGCGCACGGTCACCGAGGTGCGGCGGGCCAGCCGCACCGCGTCCGCGAGGGCGCCCATGTCCTCGCGGACCAGGGTGACATCGGCCGCGCCGATGGCCGCGTCGGTGCCGCTGCCCGTGGCGATGCCCAGGTCCGCTCCGGCCAGCGCGGCGGTGTCGTTGACACCGTCGCCGATGACGGCGACGCGGTGTCCCCGCTCGCGGAGGCGGTGGACGAGCGCCGCCTTGTCCTCGGGGGTGGCCCGGGCATGCACCTCGGTGATGCCCAGCTCGGCGGCGACGGCGCCGGCGGCGGCCGCGCTGTCGCCGGTGGCGAGCACCGGCCGCAGGCCGAGCCGCTTGAGGTGGTCGACGGCACGGTAGGAGCCGGAGCGCACCGTGTCGCCGAGGACGAGCACGGCCTCGGCCGTGCCGTCGATCCGCACCAGCACCGCGGTGCGGCCGTCCCGCTCCGCGTCGCGAACCGCCGTGTCCAGTACGGACGGCAGGCCCGGGCCGGCCCCGGACTTCCGCGGCTGCTGCGACGGTGCCTGCGGCGCGTCCGGGCGGACAACCTCCACCCGCCGTCCCTCGACGGTCCCGGCCACGCCCTGCCCCGCGGTGGCGGTGAAGTCCGCCACCTCCGGCAGCCCGGCACCCGCGCCGGCCGGCGCCCGGCGCGCGTGGGCGCACACGGCGCGGCCCACCGGGTGCTCCGAGCCCGTCTCGACCGCCGCGGCCAGCCGCAGCGCGGCCTCGGCGCCGGGCCCACCTGGCCGGGCCACCACCTCGGTGACCACCATCGACCCCGTTGTCAGCGTGCCCGTCTTGTCCAGGACCACCGTGTCGACCCGCCGCAGCCCCTCGAGCGCCTGCGGTCCGCTGACCAGGATGCCCAGGCCGGCGCCCCGGCCGGTGGCGGCCAGCAGGGCGGTGGGGGTGGCCAGCCCCAGCGCGCAGGGGCAGGCGACGACGAGCACCGCGACCGCCGCGGTGACCGCCGCCTGCGGGCTCGCGCCCGCGCCGAGCCAGAAGCCGAGGACGGTGACGGCGACCGTGAGGACAGCCGGGACGAAGACGCCCGCCACCGCATCGGCGATCCGCTGTACCCGGGCCTTGCCCGCCTGTGCGTCCTCCACCAGCCGGGCGATGCGGGCGAGTTGGGTGTCCGCGCCGACCGCCTCGGCCCGTACCTCCAGCAGGCCGCCGGAGTTGACGGCGCCGCCGATCACGGCCGAGCCCGGCCCGGCCTCCACCGGCGCGCTCTCGCCCGTCACCAGGGAGAGGTCCAGGGCCGAACTGCCCGCCACCACCGTGCCGTCGGTGGCGACGCGTTCCCCGGGGCGCACCACGAAGTGGTCGCCGACCCGCAACCGCTCGATGGGGATGCGGTGTTCGGCACCGTCCGTCCGCACCACCACGTCCTTGGCGGCGAGCGAGGCCAGGGCCCGCAGCGCGGAGCCGGTGCCCTGGCGGGCCCGCGACTCCAGCAGCCTGCCCGCCAGCACGAACAGCGGTACGCCGACCACCGCCTCCAGGTAGACATCCGCCGTGCCGCCCATCACGGAGGGCGTCAGCGAGAAGGGCATCCGCATGCCCGGTTCCCCGGCACCGCCAAAGAACAGCGCGTACACCGACCAGGAGTACGAGGCCAGTACGCCCAGCGAGACCAGGGTGTCCATGGTCGCCGTCGAATGCCGCAGCCCGCGCAGGGCCCGCTGGTGGAAGGGCCAGGAGCCCCAGGCCGCGACCGGGGTGGCGAGGACGAAGCACAGCCACTGCCAGTTGCGGAACTGCAGGGCGGGAACCATGGACAGGACCAGCACCGGCACCGACAGCGCCGCGGTGATCAGCAGCCGGGTCCGGGCGGGCGCGTCCTCGGCGGTGTCCGGCCGGTCCGTCCGCTCCGGCTCCGGCAGTGCCGCGGTATAGCCCGCGCCCTCCACCACGGCCATCAGCTCACCGGGGGTCACGGTGGCCGGGTGGCTGACGCGCGCCCGGCCGGTGGCGAGGTTGACGCTGGCGCGCACCCCGTCCAGCCGCCCGAGCTTCTTCTCCACCCGGGCCACGCAGGCGGCGCAGGTCATGCCGCCGACGATCAGCTCGGTCTGGGCGGTGCTCGCTGCCGTCGTGGTGCTCATCAGCGGCCCATCCCCGGCATGCCGTCCATGCCACCGCCGCTGCCGCCGGAGCCGGTTCCGGACCCGGAGCCGCCGCCGGTGCGGTGCATCCCGGGGGAGACGGGGCCGGCCAGGGACCCGGCGGCGTACGCGACGCCGAAGAACGCGGCCAGCAGCAGGACGAAGCCGATCAGTGCTGCGTACGGTCTGAGGGGGTGACGTGCGGTCATCGTCGCATCGTGGCATGGTTCGGCTTGCGATCGGCAACCCGCGCCCCCTGCGCGGCGCGTGAGGATTGTCCCTTTCGCCACCGGGAACCAGCGGCCCCGCCCGGCCGACTACCTGGAGATGACGGATGGGCTTCCCAAGGACTCCCCAAGGCCCGTACAAATGCCCGGGAACTCACCCTCGGTGCCATCCGACTTCCTCAGGGTCCACGACGTCCCGAGGAGACCGCCACCGTGCCGCTGCCCGACCCCGTCCCTCTCTCCGGCCCCGAGTACAAGCGTGATCCCTACCCGCTGTACGCGCGGATGCGCGAGGCGGGCCCGATCCACCGGGTGCTGTTCCCCAGCGGGGTCACCGCCTGGCTGGTCACCGGCCATGCTGCCGCCCAGCGCACCCTGGCGGACCCCCGCCTCGGCAAGAACCACGCGCTCGGCAACGACCGCTGGCGGGCCCGTGCCTCGATCATGCCCGAACCACAGCACTCACAGCTCCAGGTCCACCTCCTCCACCAGGACCCGCCCCGGCACACCGCCATGCGCCGGCTGATCACCGATGCCTTCGCCCCGCGCCGCGTCGAGGAACTGCGGCCCCGCTTCCAGGAGATGGCGGACGCGCTGCTGGACGAAGTGCCGCAGGTCGCGGACACCGCCGACCTGGTGCGCTGCTTCGCCGCCCGCTTCCCCTTCCAGGTCCTCGCCGAGGTCATCGGGCTGCCCCCGCACCTCGCGGCCCGCTTCCGGCGGGAATGGGGCGGCGTGGTGGCACCCGTCGGCCCGGAGGACCCCGGGCGCCCCGCCTACGAGGAGCTGCTGCACGGACTCCAGGGCTACATCGCCGATGTGGTGGCCGACCCCGGCGACGGGCTGCTGAGCCGCCTGGTCACCGCCCGGGACGAGGGTGAACTGACCCGGCAGGAGCTGGACTCCATGATCTTCCAGCTGCTGGTGGCCGGACAGGAGCCGGTGACCAACCAGATCACCACCGCCCTGGTGTCCCTGTTCCGCCACCCGAAGGCGCTGGCCCGGCTGCGCTCCGAGCCGGAGCTGATGCCGGGCGCGGTCGAGGAACTGCTGCGCCTGGACAGCGCCTTCGAGCTCACCACCTGGCGCTTCCTCGCCGAGGACACCGAACTGCACGGCACCCGCGTCCCGGCCGGCGACTCCGTGATCGTCTCCCTGTGCGCCGCCAACCGCGATCCCCGGCGCTTCCCCGGCCCCGACACGCTCGACCTCGACCGGGCCCAGGGCCCGCACCTGGCCTTCGGCCACGGCAGCCACTTCTGCCCCGGCGCCGCCCTCGCCCGCATCGAACTGCAGGTGGCGCTGGGCACCTTGCTCCGCCGGCTGCCGGGACTGCGGCTCGCCGTGCCCGCTGAGCGGCTGCCCTGGATTCCCGCCGTCCTCGGCCGGGGTACGGCCGAACTGCCCGTCACCTTCGACCGGCCCGGGTGCCCTCGTGACCATGGATGACACCCGCATGCCCGCACCTCCCGAGGCCCGCGTCCTGGGCCTCCTGCTGCCCCACCACCGCACCGTCGGCCCGGCTGCTCCGGATCCCGTGGACCACCCGGAACAGCTGAGCCAGATACGGCAGTTCACGGATGCGGGAGAGCCGGTCCTCTTCACCCTCCCCGGATTTCCCTGCAAGTCACCGAACCCCGCCAAGGTCCTCGGGCACCTCCCGGACGAGGGCGAACGGCTCTCGCTCGCCTTCCTCGACCGCCTCTGCGCCCGGATCGGCGAGATCTACCCGCCGGGGGCGCGGATGGTCATCTGCTCGGACGGTCATATCTTCGGCGACCTCATCAACGTCCCCGACGCCCAAATCGATGCGTACGGGGACACCTTGCGGGGCCTGATCGAAGGTGCGGACCTGCGCCACCTCGACACCTTCGACCTGCGCCAGGTGCACGGGGACCTGCCGTACGACACCAAGCGCGCCCTGGTGACCGACGCCTTCGCGCCGTCGCTCGCGGAGCTGCGGGCGCAGACCCGCGCGGACGAGGAGACGGCCCGCCTCTACCGGGGAATCACCCGCTTCCTGGTCGAGGACACCGCGCACTTCACCGGCTCCCGCTCGGCGCTGCAACGGGCCTGCCGGGAGCGGGCGTACGGGGTCATCGCCCGCAGCCGCGCCTGGGGCGACCTGATCGCCGACTGGTACCCGAGGTCCGTACGGCTGTCCATCCACCCACAGCCGCCGGGCGCCGCCAAGTTCGGCATCCGGCTGCTGGAGCACGGCGACGCATGGGCCACACCGTGGCATGCGGCCGTGCTCCAACAGGCGGACGGTGAGGCCCGGCTGCTGCGCCGGGTGGACGCCGAACGACTGGGCCGGCTGGTGTTGCGGGACGGTCGGCCGAGCCACTACGCGGCGGGGTAGCGGACTGCCCCGCTCTGCCCCTCGGCAGCCACCCTGGCCGCACGGCTCGAGCACGCCGCATCGGCACCGCGCCCGTCAAGCGCAAGTCCGCTCCTGATGCTCCCGGCGAGCCGCCCCTTACCTATTACCGCCGGCGTCGCTGCGGCGAGACCGTGGGGCGGCATTCGCCGAGCCCGGCGGACAACGAACAGGAGCACCCGGTCATGGCCCTCATCGTCACCTTCGACCTCCAGGACGCAGCCGCGGGACAGGAGTTGTACGACACCTGCACCCGCCGGATCACCGGCGGCCGCGACTTCACCTCACCCGCCGACCTGCCCGTGCCCGGGCTGCTCGCCCACATCGCCGGTCCCGTCGGGGGCGGTTGGCGGGTCACCGATGTATGGGAGTCCCCGGAGTCGTTCGGGGCCTTCGCCGAGATCCTGGGCCCGGTCATCGCCGAACTGGGTTACGGGCACCTCCGGCCGGACGTCACACCCGCCCACAACGTCGTCCTCCACTGAGGGTTCGGGGCGTGGCGGGGTAGGGGAGCTGCGCCCCGAGTTACTTCCGGGGCTGCCAGACGTAGCGGACGTCCGGCTCTCGCTCCTCGTTGCACAGCCCGTCCGTTCGCTCGACCGCGATGAAACCGTGCCGTTCATAGAACCGCTGCGCCGATGTGTTGACCTGGAACGTCCACAACACCAGCCCGTCCGGCCGCTGCTGCTTGGCCAGGGACATGAACCGATCGCCCAGCCCCCGCCCACGCCACGCCGGATCAAGATAAAGCTGCTTCAGCTCCGCGCCGTTGAGCACCAAGAGCCCCACCACACTGTCCTCGGTGACCGCTACCCAGGTCTCGTACTGCGGCACAAGCACGCGTGAGAACCAGGCCCGTACCTCGGCATCGTCGTGCGCACGACGCACCGACGGCAGCGCGGCGGTGAAGGAACGCAGCCACACATCGGCCGCGGGGAGCGCGTCGGCGCTGCCCGCACGACGGAGAACAACGGCATCACTGTTCACGGCATGTCCTTCATCCGCACCACCCCATTGCTCCCCTGAACCTCCGACACGTCCACCGCCGCCCGGTGGTCGAAGGCTATCAACGGGTCGCCCGTGAGCGGGTGTTCGATCACCGCGGCCCGGACCCCGAACACCTCCGCCAGCAGCGCCGGGGTCAACACCTCGCGGGGCGCCCCGGAAGCCACCACCGCCCCCTCGTGCAGCACATGCAGCCGGTCGCACACCGAGGCGGCCGCGTTGAGGTCGTGCAGGGACAGCAGGGTCGTCCGGCGCTGGGCGCGCAACAGGGCCAGCAGCTCCACCTGGTGCCGTACGTCCAGATGGTTCGTCGGCTCGTCCAGCACCAGCACCTTCGGGTCCTGGGCGAGCGCGCGGGCCAGCAGCACCCGCTGGCGCTCGCCGCCGGAGAGGGCGGAGAAGCGGCGCCGCCCGGCACCGTCCATGCCCACCTGCCGCAGCGCCGCCGCCACCGCCTCGGCGTCCGTCCGGTCCTCACCGGCGAACGCCCGCTTATAAGGCGTGCGTCCCATCGCGACGACCTCGCGGACCGACAGCTCGAAGTCCGTCCCCCGCTCCTGCGGCAGCGCCGCCACCCGCCGGGCGGACTGGGCGGCGGTCAGCGTACGGACGTCCGTACCGCCCACCAGCACCCGCCCGGCGTGCGGCCGCAGATGCCGGTAGACGGTGCGCAGCACGGTCGACTTGCCGCTGCCGTTCGGCCCGATCAGCCCGGCGATCTCCCCCTCCTCGGCAAGGATGCTCACGCCATGGACGACGGTTCGTCCGCTGAACGCCACGGTCAGGTCTTCGACGGAGGTCCTCATGCCCGCTCCAGGCGCCGGTCCAGCAGATACAGCAGGGTCGGCGCGCCGATCAGCGCGGTGACCACGCCCACCGGCAGCTCCTGGTCGGGCAGCGCGGTCCGGGCGATCAGGTCGACGACCACCAGCAGGGCGGCGCCGAACAGCGCCGACACCGGGAGCAGCCGGCGGTGGTCGCCGCCCACCACCATCCGGCACGCGTGCGGCACCATCAGCCCCACGAAGCCGATGGCCCCGGAGACCGACACCAGGACCCCCGTCAACACGCTGGTGACGACGAACAGTTCACGCCGCAGCCGGGCCACCTCGACGCCGAGGCCGGCCGCTGTCTCGTCGCCCATCAGCAGCGCATTGAGCGCACGGGCGCGGGCCAGCAGCACGATGAAGCCCAGGAGCACGGCCGCGGCGGGCACGCCGAGCGTCGACCACTGTGCCCCGCCGAGGGAGCCCATCAGCCAGAACAGGACGCCATGCGTCTGCTGGTCGTCCCCGGCCTGGAGCACCAGATAGTGGGTGAAGCCGGACAGGAACTGCCCGATCCCCACCCCCGCCAGCACCAGCCGCAGCGGTGAGAAGCCTCCGCCGCGCCGGGCCACGGCCCACACCAGGGCGAAGGAGGCGAGCGCACCGGCGAACGCGGCCGAGGACAGGCCCAGTCCGAGCGCCCCGCCCGCCCCCGCGCCCAGCACGATCGCCGCGACCGCGCCGAGCGAGGCTCCGCTGGAGATGCCCAACAGGTACGGATCCGCCAGCGGGTTGCGGACCAGGGCCTGGACGGCCGTGCCGACCAGGCCCAGGCCCGCGCCCACCACGGCCGCCAGCAGCGCCCGGGGCACCCGCAGCCGCCACACGATCAGGTCCTGGGTGCCCGGCACCGGGGCCTCGCCGGTCACTCCGCGCACCACCGCCGACCACACGTCCCCGAGCGGCACCCGGGTCGAGCCCAGGCACACCGAGGCGACCAGAGCCACCAGCAGGACGATGCCGAGCACGGCCGCGAACAGGCCCGTGCGCGGATCCCGTTGCCCGTCCTTCACCGCGGCGACCACGGCCACCTACTTGACCAGGTCCGGGTGGAGCGTGTGCGCGATCTCGCGGACGGTGTCCGCGCTGCGCACCCCGCCGATCGTGGTGCGCTCGGAGCCGATCCGCAGGAAGCGTCCCTCCTTGACCGCCGTCAGGTCCTTGGTCGCCGGGAAGGACTTGAGGAAGCCGGCCGCCTCGTCGAAGGCCTTGCGGTCGGCCTCTTCGCTGCCCCGGTTGCGGACCGCGAGCTGGATCCAGTCCGGGTTCCCGGCGACCACCTTCTCCCAGTCCACGGGCTTGAAGTCGCCGTCGCAGCCGGCGAACACATTCCGCCCGCCGCCCTCGGTGATCACCGCGTTGGCGACCTGCCGGTTGCACACGGCCATCGGCTGCTTGGTGCCCGCGTCGTAGTCGAAGAGGAAGTATGTCGGCCGCTTGTCCCGCGGTACGGACTTCAGCGCCGCACGCACCTCGCCCGTCTTCTTCCGCATCCCCGCGACCAGTTCGGCGGCCCGCTTCGAGGTGCCGGTCACCCTGCCGAGCTCCTCGATGTCGGCCTCCACCCCGGACAGGTCGGTGCGCGCGGACTTGTTCATCGCCGCGCATGCCGTGGACTTCAGGAAGACGTGCCTGATGCCGGCGGCCTTGAACTCCTCGGGCGTCGGGGCGTCCCCCGTCCTGCCCATGTTCTTCATCGAGGAGAACGAGTCGACATACAGATCGGCGCCCGAGCCCAGCAGCTTCTCCTTCGGTATCACCGTCCTGCCCAGCACCGGCACCTTCGCCGCCTGCCCGGCGAACTGCTGTGGCACCGCGCCCTTGCCGGGCGGAAAGCCGGTACCGGCGATCCGGTCGTCCGCACCCAGCCACAGCAACAGCTCGAGGGCGGAGGCATTGCTGGTGACGATCTTCTTCGGCGCCGAGTCAAAGGCCGTCCGCGCCCCCATGCAGTCCGTGACGCTCACCGGGAAGCCGCTCCGGGCCTGCTCCTCGCCCGTCTTCTCCGCCTCCCCTTCGCCACCGCCGCCGCAAGCCGTCGCCGACAGGGCCACCGCGGCCAGCACACCGCACCACGCACGAGGGCGCATCACAAACACTCCAGGAACTCGTTGTGCACGGACCCGCCGATACGGGCCCGGACCAGGTAGTCGGCCCGCACCGCCGTCCGGTTCCCGGGCAGTGCGATGATCTCGGCACAGACGCCACAACCAAGGGAAACCGCCATGACGGACCAGCTCCAGGAGATGCCCACCGACTGGCACCGCGCCCTCGCGATCGTCGCCCACCCCGACGACCTCGAATACGGCGCCTCCGCCGCCATCGCCGGCTGGCTCGACCAGGGGCGCGAATGCGCCTACCTGCTGGCCACCGTCGGCGAGGCGGGCATCGACACCCTCACCCCGGCGGAGGCCGGACCCCTGCGGGAGCGCGAACAGCGCGAGAGCGCCGCGGCCGTCGGCGTGGACACCGTCGAATTCCTGGACCACCCCGACGGCCTCATCGAATACGGCACCGCACTGCGCCGCGACTTCGCGGCCGCCATCCGCCGCCACCGACCCGAGCTCGTCATCACCCTCAACCACCATGACACCTGGGGCGGTGTCGCCTGGAACACCCCCGACCACCGGGCGGTCGGCCGGGCCGCGCTGGACGCCGTCGCCGACGCGGGCAACCGCTGGATCTTCCCGGAGCTCGCCGACGAGGGCCTGACACCCTGGAACGGGGTGCGCCATGTCGCCGTGGCAGGCTCCCCGCACCCCACCCACGCCGTCGACGCCCGTGCGGGCCTCGACCGGGCCGTGCGCTCGCTGCTCTGCCACCGCACCTATATCGAGGCACTGACGGAGGAGGAGCCGGAGCGCTACTGCCGGTCCTTCCTGGAAGGCAACATGGCGGCCGTCGCCGAGCGGTTCGGCGGACGCCCGGGCGTGGCCTTCGAACTCTTCAGCCGCTGAGCGCCGCCGGAACGTCCGGCGTCAGAGCTTGCGGTGCGTACGGGCGTCGTCCGCCGCGGCCAGCACCGCGACCAGGTCGCCGCCCGCCGAGGCGGTGACGGCGGCCGCGACGGCGCCCTCGACGAAGGGGGCGTCCGCGATATGGGTGTTCCTGAGCTGGTGCCCGGTCAGCAGCTCCCGGACCGTCAGCACCGCGCTGCCCATGTCGCACACCACGACCACGCCCGCCCCTTCGTCGGCCTCCTCGACCGCCTTGCGGATCAGCCCGGCGCTGGTGCCCACCGAGCCGTCGGGCAGGCCGCCGGCCAGGGCGATCGGCGCCGGATCACCCGACCCCACCAGGGCCCTGGCCAGGGCGGCGGTCGAGTCGGCCACCTCGCGGCTGTGCGAGACCAGGACGAGACCGATCCGGGCCGGCCGGTCGTGCTCCGCCGTGGGCTCCCCGGACACCCCCGTCTCCGGCTCCACCGCGCACAACCGCGGGTCGGTGGCCTCGTACAACGCGGTGATCAGCAGCGCGGAGGAGGTCGCCCCCGGATCCTGGTGGCCGATGCTGCGCTCGCCGAGGTAGCTGGCCCGGCCCCGCCGGGCCTGAAGCGGAATGGTCGCCTCCGCGCCCTCCCGGGCCGCCTGCGCCGCGGCGGACAGCGCGTCCGTCACATCGTCGCCGCTCTCCAGGGCGGCGGCAAAGGCATGGGCGGCCGGCTGCAGCGCATCCACCATGGTCTTGTCGCCTGGGGCCGAGTCGCCGAGCCGCCGTACGCTCGCCACGGCGGCGGCCAGCGCATTGCCGAGCGCGGCGGGCTCGACGATCTCCTCCTGGTCGCCCAGCACCTTGCCCATCCGGCGCAGCACCGTCCCGTACAGCGGTCCCGAGGCGCCACCCACGGTGTTGGTCAGATGCACACCAAAGGCGGTCAGCAGTGCCCCCGGCGTGGCCGGAGGCTCGGCGGCCAGGGCCTTGGCGGCGGAGCCGAAGCCGCGCTTGAGGTTGGCGCCGTGGTCGGCGTCGCCGATGGCGGCGTCAAGGTCGGTCAGGTATCCGGCCCGGGCGACGATGACCCGCGTGGCGCGGTCCAGGAAGCGGTGGAAGAAGGCCAGGTCGAGGGGGACGACGGTCATGGGCGGCGGACTCCTTCGCTGATACGGGACCGGCCCGGCTCAGCGTAGTGCCGCACCCTGGCCGGTGGTCCTGAGGACGAGCCCGTCGGCGACGATCGGATCCGAGGTGACCAAGGCCTGCTCGGCGTGGGCATCTGTGTGCAGGTGAGGGCGCCGAGACGATCAGACGGCGAAGAGGCGGAGCTTCACGCCGAGGGCGCCGGCCAGGTGGTTCAGGTCGTCCGGGTCACTGGTGACCACGGCGGCCTGAAGCTGGATCGCCGTGGTGACGACGATCGCGTCCACCACGTCGGACGTGCCCGAAGCACCACATGCGACCCCGGCGGCACGCCCGGTGCGCTGGTCGTCGGGGAGGATGTCACAGCCTTTGAGCACTCGGGAGATCTGGTGCTGTGGTCCGCCGCGCCATGCTTGGGCGAGGACGACCACCGGCACGACGGGGCGGACGCGGGCGGCGGTGAGTTCGTCATGGAGGGCGAGGAAGTCCGGATTGCGGCGCTCTGCGGCCACCAGAGCTCCGGTGTCATAGACGATGGTGCGCACTATCCGGCCGCCTGCCGGGGCTCGTCCTCCAGAAGTCCGGCTTCCATGAGGAACCGGCGGGCGCGCTGTCGCGACTCCTCCGGGAGTTTGTCGTGCTCGCTCTCGTACTCCGCCACCAGCTCCTGGGCGGCAGCCCGGCCCGCGGCGTACAGGGCCGCGGTCCGAGCCTTCTCGACGGCGGCTTCCGCCAGCCAGGCGGACACGGGTTGGCCCTCTTCGGCGGCGGCCGCCTTGATGGTCTCCGCAACCTCGGGCGGGACCGAGATCGACAGCTTTCTTACGGTCACGCCGTCCACGGTAGCGCACAGTAGGAAGGCGTTCCTACCGTTTCCCGGTCTGGACCTGGCCGGTTTTCAATGCTTGCCATCACGTGCGATGTGTGCCTGGATGCCCACGGTGAGTGAGTCGCGGCGGCATCCGGTGTGGGGCTGCTCATGAGATGCGGGTCACTTACGAGGCCGGCTAGTGGGCGCA